>JAFWXZ010000075.1 GCA_017522795.1 Clostridia bacterium
ACAGACCTAAAGACAATAGAAATTTGATGATTTTTGCGGAATTTGAGTGAAGCAAAGTGTGGACTTTGCAAGCGAGAATTTTGCGAAAAGCACCGATTTATATGGCTTTAGGCGTGTTCGATTTGGGTTGCTGTTGGCTAACCACTAAATAATATATTAGCACTTTTTATATAAAAAATCAAGAAAAACATTAATAATTAAAACTTTAACAATCATTCTTTTACAAATTTTTACCGCGCGTACGCAAAGTAAACAAATATATAATGTGAAATTTGTTTATATTGTATAACAGAAAATTTACATCCAAATAAAACAGGGCGGTTGACAAAGGAGGGCAGGGGGTGTATAATTAACGTAAGAATACTTTTCTGGAGGTAAATATGAACTGTAAGCAATGTGGAAACCCCATTGATGAAAATAAGCTGGTGTGTCAGAATTGCGGCTACCAGGGACCTCTTACGGAGGAGAGAGAGAAGCTGGAGGAGCTTCGGGAGAGAAAGAGAAATCTCGTCGGCACTATGGTAAAGAAGCCTATATTTCTCGCCCTTGCAATAGCTATCTCGGTTGCGGCGGTGATACATATTATCAACCTGCTGAGAGGTGACGTAAGCGGTCTTATGGAGGCTGTGTTTATGGGCATCTCGGCGGTCGGACTCTGGAGCTGCTATCTTGCCAAGGATAACGGGGCTCTCAACGGCGCCCTTCGCAACGCGTCGCTCTACGATGCCTATAACAAAATAATATACACCGTTCTTGCGGTGGTGGATATTGCCGTATTTGGAATTATCGCAGTCGTTCTGCTCATTCTCTCGGCGGATAAGACAGGCAATCCCGCAGGCTCCACCGAAGCGACGGCGGTTATTGCCGTAATGGTTCTTATCGTAGGAGCGATTTCTGTGGCGATAAAGCTACTCTTCCGCTCGGTGTATAAAAAGCGCCGCGAGTATTTCCTCGAGCTTGGTAAATTCGTCGAGTCGGGCAGCTATACGGTAAAGAAGCCCTCGCCCGTCGGATCTTACGTCATCGGCGCTATGAGCATCCTCGGCGGTCTTTCCTCGCTCGGTACGTCGCTGCTTGCAGGCGCCCTTACCGACATTGTTATGAATATCTTTTCATCCCTGGTGCCAAGCTCTGAGATAGCAGGGCTTCTTCCTCTTGTTGAAACAATGCTTATCGCCACCTTTGGCGGTCTTGCCATCGGCGCGGTGTCAAAGCTTGCCGTTGGTCTTTATTACATACTCTCTGCGGTGTGGATGACGTCGGTTCACGAGGAGGCATGTGCGGCAAATTCTGCCATTGATCACCAGAACGTGCGCCGCCTTGATTTCGAGCGCAGAAGCGGGACAGAGTATGAGGAGTGGGAGAATCTTCGTAAAAACGAAGAAATGCAGAATGCAGAATGCAAAATGCAGAATGAAGATGCATCTGATGGAGAGATGCCCGAAGATGCGCCTGCAATTACAACCGACGAAGCACCCTCTTCGGAAACAAACGAATAAAAAACAAAACAAAAAGAGGCTTTCTCACCGAGAAAGCCTCTTTTTATATTTAGAAAAAACAATTTTGCATTTTGCTCCAACTCTTGAAACATAGTCGCACTACTCGCCTCGGTACACTCGGCTCCTATTGCTTCTTGTTTCTGCGCATTCGCTACGGCAGAAACAGTTATTAACTGTTTCTGCCTGCTCACTGCACTCTGCACTCTGCACTCTGAACTCTGCACTATGCACTATGCACTCAATTCAGCCCCGCCGTCAGTCTGATAAGCATATCGTTATCGTCGGGCTGGCTGCCCTCGAGTGCTGCCTTGTTGCGTACCGTCTTGCCGCATCTGTCACAGCGGTGGATGATTATATATCCCTTCTTTGGGTCGGGCAAAGTCTGTATGGGGCGGAGAATTCCCTGACAGTCGTTAGCCCGATCGCCCGGGTTTATATCCACGTGCAGTGAGCAAAGGCAGAATGGACAGTGGTTTCTTGAGGTATAGCCAAGCGGCAGAACCTCGCGTCCGCAATTCTTGCAGATAAATCCCTCGTCGTTTTTCTTAAATCTCTTGTTTTCCATATCTCCACCTCAATTAATTCTGCATTTTGCATTTTGCACATAGTTTATTGCAAGGCATTAAGCGTTTTCGGAAGTCTGCTTTGCAGACCGCTCGCAAATCCCAACGCGAGCGCGAAAAGGCACCGAGCAGCGAAGCTATGTTAGAACTAATTAAACGCTGCTCAGGTTTTGCATTCTGAACTCTGCACTCTGCACTCATTTGCCCACGCAAAATCTTGAGAAAATATCAGAAACTATCTCCTCGCTGACAGACCGTCCGTCAAGCTCTGAAATCGCGCCGAGCGCCCGTTCCACGTCGCTGGATGCCGCATCCTGCATAAAGCCGAGATCAAGGCTCTCTATCGCCGCCCTAACGAAGTCGAGGCAACGGCTGAGAGAGGCGTGCTGTCTTGCGGATGAGATTATGGCGTCCTGACCGATAACGATTTTTTCGTCGGTGAACAGACGGTTTACGCTATTGCTGAGCTTCTGTACAGCCTCCGCCTCGCCGCATTTTGCCGAAATCCTTATCACCTCGTCAAAGCCCGTGAAAGCGCTCTCGTCAATCACCGCGGGCAGATCCGCCTTGTTAAGCAGGGCGATCTTAGGCACATTTACGCTCCTTGTCGCCTCGAGGATAAGCCGGTCCTCCTCGTCAAAAGGCCTTGAAATATCAAAAATTGCAAACAATAATTCACATTCTTTGATCATTTTGCGGCTTTTTTCAACTCCGATGCGCTCAACCGCGTCCATATCCTCGCTGTCGCGTATGCCTGCCGTGTCGGCAATCTTCAGCATAACTCTGCCGAGAGGAAGACTGCTTGTCAGTACGTCGCGGGTAGTACCCGGGATATCGGTGACGATCGCTGCATCCTCGCCTATCAGAAGATTATAAAGCGTGCTTTTGCCTGCGTTGGGCTTGCCGCAAATAACGGTGTCAATACCCTCGCTTATAGCTCTGCCCGTGCGGTAGGTGGACAGGAGCTTTTCACACTCTACCTTAATATTATAAAGAGAGGCTCTGACCTCCCCGTCGGAAAAGTCGCCAAGATCCTCGTCGGGATAGTCGATTCTGGCATAGATCGAGCTCATAAGGCTGACGAGAGATGCGCGTATCTCGGCAATCTTCGCCGTCAGTCTGCCTCGGGCATCGCCGCCCGACAGACGAAGCTGATCTCTGGTCTTTGCCTCCAGCAGATCGGATATAGCCTCCGCCTCGGTAAGACTGAGCCTGCCGCCAATAAAGGCGCGGCGGGTAAACTCACCTGCCGTAGCAGGCACAGCCCCTGCGCGCAGCAGAGCCTCCAGCACCGTGCGGGTGACAAGAATACCGCCGTGACATCCGATCTCCACCGTATCCTCACCCGTGTAGGAGTGGGGGGCAGGGAAGCGGGTTGCAAGCACGTCGTCTATCCTCTCGCCGTCCTCAATTATATTGCCGTAGATCTGCGTTCTCGGCATACATTCGGAAAATTTCCTACCCGAAATTGGGAAAAATACTCGGTCGGCAATCTCAAATGCGCCCTCACCCGACATACGGATAATGGCAACCCCATCCTTGCCGGGTGGGGTTGAAACTGCCGCAATTACCTGCGTCAGACTGTTCATTATTCCTCGGTATTGTTTTCAACCTCTACCGCGGGTGCCTCGGTCTCCTCAAAGAGCTCCTTGGGCTTCTTGTCGGTGAGGAAGATAACTATCTTTCTGTTGTTGTCGCTTCCGATAGAGTTGGTGGATACACCCTCGATAGACTGGATCTCGGAGTGAATAATTCTTCTCTCGTATGCGCTCATAGGCTCGAGCATAACGCTTCTTCTGTTGCGGATAGCCTTCTGCGCCATTCTTCTTGCGAGAGCTCTGAGAGTTTCCTCTCTCTTCTTTCTGTAGCCCTCAATGTCAAGTGTCACGCGGCTCTTGTCGCGCTCACCGTGAATGTTCTTTCTTGCGGATGCAAGGTTTGCAAGGTACTGAAGGGCGTCGAGGGTGTCACCGTGGTGACCGATAAGGGTAGACGCGTCCTCGCCAACGATGGCGATTCTTCTGGTGCCGTCCTCGCAGGAGTAAAGCTCTGCCTCGGCGTTAAGTCCGATGTCTGCGATAACCGTCTTAACGAAGTCGAAGGACATATCTTCGCCCTCGCCTACAACGCGGCGCTCCATCTTCAGTTCTGCCTCGGGAATAACCTCGCTCTTGGGCTCGCTTGCCTTAGGAGCCTCGGGCTTCTTCTCCGCCTTCTTCGCCTTGGGCTTTCTGTCCTCGCGTCTCTCGGTCTTCTTGCCCTCGCCCTGCTTGTTTTCTCTCTTAGGTCTGTCGTTTCTGCGACGCTTTTCGTGTGTATCGGGAAGCTCAATGAAGGCTCTTACCTTTGCGGGTCTTACGCCGATAATGCCGAAGATGCCCTTGCTTCCTGCATCTACTATCTCAAACTGTACGTCGTCAAGCTCTCCTGCGCCAAGGGCAACTCTCGCGTTTTCCTCGGCCTCAAGGATATCCTTGCCGACTGCGGTTACTTCTTTAATCATAATATCTAAACTTCTTTCTTGTCTTAAATTTCGGGGATATCCATCTCGCCCTCGGGCTTCTTCTTGTCGGACTTTTCATCCTTGGGTGCCTCGGGGAGAGTTTCGTAATCCTCATCGTCAATATAGTGGAGCGAGCGCACCTTGGGCGCGTTCTTTGCTGCGTTTCTTGCTGCCTTTTCAGCATCCTTCTGCGCCTTCTTCATCTCCTTAAGCTCCTCCTCGGTGTACTTGGGGAGAGGCATAGCCTTAGCTATGATAAAGGACTGAAGAATACCGAGAGCAGACTGGTAGATCCAGTAAATACCCATCATACCCGAGAAGCCGAATGCCATAAAGAGCGTCATACCGGGCATCATAAAGTCCATCATCTTCATAGATGCGTTAGCCTGGGCATCGGTGCCGGTCTGGGTTGCGGGATTTGCGTTCCACTTACGGGTGAGGAACATAGAAAGCCAGGTAAGAACCGCTGCAATAACGGGAACAAGGAATAACAGCGAGAACTCGCTTCCGATATTCATAAGCGAATCCCAGGGTGTAGCCGCGAGATCCATACCGAACAGGGTAAGGTCGGGCAGCTTCGAAAGGGCGCCCTGATACTCGGAGAGAGCCTCCCAGCCGTTTGCCGCTACGAAGGAGTTGATCTTACCTACAAGCTGGATCTGGTCAATGCCATTCGATGCATTGTAGCCTACGGTCTCAATGATAGAGTTGATAGCCTCTGCGTCAAGTCCGCAGATGTAGGACAGAGGTCCTCTGATAATGTCGTAAAGGAAGATGATGATGGGGAACTGAAGAAGCAGGGGAAGACAGCCGGAAAGGGGATTGTAGCCCTCCTTCTGCTGAAGCTCCATGATCTCCTGCTGCTGCTTCTGCATAGTGACCTGATCGGTTCTTCCTTTGTATTTTGCTTTGATAAGCTCGATTTTGGGTGTCAGACGCGCCATCTTTATCTGATTCTTCTGCTGCTTTATCGAGAAGGGCAGGAACAGAAGCTTGAAAAGAAGAGCGTAAAGAATAAGTCCGAAGACGTATTTTCCTCCAAATAGGCTCGAGAACCAGGCGAGCATTGCGCCGATAGGCTCATAAAGCCATCCAAATAGCCATTCCATAATTTAATTTTCCTTTTCTTTTTCGGTCGTGTCGGTATCGTGGGTATGCCCGTGTTTCTCACTTCGGTTTTCCCTGCATCCTCCGTAGGCGCGAAATCCTCGCTCGGGCACAGGATCGTAGCCCCCTCGTCCGAAGGGATTACAACGCAATATGCGCCAGGTCATAAGGATAAAGCCTGCGAAAAAGCCACGTTTCTGAAATGCCTCAATGGCATAGGCAGAGCAGGTCGGTGTAAACCTGCAGCAGGGCGGTTTTAATGGTGAGATATATTTCTTGTAAAGGCGGATAAGCCATATCATTACGTGCTTCATTTCTTCGCCTTTTCTTCGGCATACATACCGAGCTTTGTAAATGCGTTATCAAGATGCTCCTTAATATCGCTGCTTTTGAGGCCCACAGCCGCCGAGCGAGCTGCGATAACGATTAAAAAGCCAACCTTGAGAGGCTTCTCCCTCTCAAGCGCTCTGAGTCCCTCGCGCAATATGCGGCGGCAGCGGCTTCGTATAACCGCGCCTCCAAGCTTTACGGACGTGGTAAGACCAATGCGGTTTACCGTCCTTTTCTGTGGGTGTGCTTTCGCCAGTCTTTTTGCTGCATAGTCGGGTAAAACGTAAACTGCGAGAGCTGGGGTGACTGCTCTCTTACCCTTGGAATACGCCTTGGAATACAGATGGTTTTCCTTGATAGCGACAAACTTCATATCCGTACCCCCTCGTTAAATAAAATACACGCGCGTATTATATAAAATCCTCCGATAAAGGTCAAAAGTGCGCTTTATCGGAGGATTTTCTTGTCGTCCGTGACGACGGTCGGCTCAGCCGATCAATTAATAGGTGAGCTTAGCTCTACCCTTGGCGCGTCTTCTCTTAAGAACTTTTCTGCCGTTAGCGGTAGCCATTCTCTTTCTGAAACCGTGCTCTTTTTTTCTCTGTCTCTTCTTGGGCTGGTATGTTCTCTTCATGACTCGCACCTCCTTGTAAAATTTGATAAATACGGGGCATCACCCGCCCCATTTTCGCGTATCCCTCGGAATACTCATACGAAAGCAGAATACATTATATCCTAAAATCCATCATTTGTCAAGGGATTTTTTAAAACTTTTAACATTTTAACATTATTTACGCATTACTTTATTAAAAATAAGAAAAATGCACCTCAAGAACATCTCTTTCTATTGACTTTTTCTTATCTTTCTGTTAAAATATAATATTATAGTAAAATGGGGAGTGTGCGTTTATGATTAATAAGGACATAGGTAAGGTGCTTATTTCGGAAAAGGAGCTTGACGCTACCGTCAGCCGTCTTGCAGAGGAGATCAACCGCGACTACGTGGGAGAGGATCACCGCCTCGTGTTGCTTTGCATACTGAAGGGCTCCATTGTTTTTATGGGCGACCTTATGAAAAAAATAAGCGTTCCTCTTGAGATCGACTGTATGCGCGTTTCATCCTACGGCGCGGGCACCTCATCGTCAGGAAACGTTAATATTATTATGGATATTATGCGCTCCGATCTGCACGACTGCGATCTTCTTATCGTTGAGGATATTATTGACAGCGGCAGAACCCTCGCATATCTTACGAAATATTTGCTCAACAAGGGCGCAAAGAGCGTTAAAACCTGCACTCTGCTGGACAAGCCCTCGCGCCGTGTGGTTGAGTTTACCCCGGATTATGTCGGTCTTGAGATCCCTGACGAGTTCGTGGTAGGCTACGGTCTTGACTATGCCGAGAAATACCGTGCGTTGCCATACGTTGGCGTTCTTAAGCCCGAGGTTTATAGCGGCGAAGATGCGTAAGGTCGGACTGTACACCCTGGGCTGCAAGGTTTCGCTATATGAAACCGAGGCTGTCGGCGAGGCGTTTGAGAGGGCGGGTTATGCCGTCTGTCCCTTTGACGAGGTATGCGATGTGTACGTTATCAACACCTACACAGTCACCGCCGAGAGCGACGCTAAGTCAAGGAAGTATATAAGACGCGCCATAAGAAAAAATCCCGATGCGGTGGTTATCGTCATCGGCTGTTATAGCCAACGCGCGCCCCTTGAGGTGGCGGCGATCGACGGCGTCAGCGCGGTGCTCGGCACGCAGGATAAGATGAAATGCGTGGAGATAGCCGAAAGGCTATTGAATGCAGAATGCAGAATGCAGAATGCA
>JAFWXZ010000076.1 GCA_017522795.1 Clostridia bacterium
ACCAGAGCCTCCTCGTCAAGATTCTCAAGGGTGACGATAACGGGAAGTCTGCCCACCAACTCGGGAATAAGGCCGTATTTGATCACGTCATGGGCGATAACGTCCTTGTAAACGCCACGCTCCACCTTTTCCTTTTTGGTGCGCTTCTCGCTGTTAAAGCCTATCTGCTGGTTGCCCTTACGCTGCTCGATGATGGACTCAATGCCCTCGAACGCACCGCCGCAGATAAAGAGAATGTTTTTCGTGTTGATCTGGATAAACTCCTGATTAGGATGCTTTCTGCCGCCCTGGGGAGGAACGTTTGCCGTCGTGCCCTCAAGGATCTTGAGCAGAGCCTGCTGAACACCCTCGCCCGATACGTCACGGGTGATAGAGCGGTTCTCGCTCTTCCTCGTTATCTTATCGATCTCGTCGATGTAGATAATACCGTGCTCGGCGCGCTCAACGTCATAGTCCGCCGCCTGAATGAGTCTGAGCAGAATGTTCTCCACGTCCTCGCCCACGTAGCCCGCCTCGGTAAGAGTGGTGGCGTCGGCGATGGCAAAGGGAACTTTAAAGCTCTTCGCAAGAGTCTGGGCGATATAGGTTTTACCTACTCCCGTAGGGCCGAGAAGCAACACGTTGGACTTCTGGATCTCAACGCCGTCGTCCTCTTTTTTTACTTCTGCCTTATTATTTTTGCTATTTTTAGACTTTTTTTCCTCTTCGTCAAGAGTAAGAATTCTCTTATAGTGATTGTAAACCGCTACCGAGAGAGCAAGCTTTGCCTCCTCCTGACCGATAACGTGTTCGTCCAGCATAGCCTTGATTTCTTTGGGACGGGGCAGAGTCTCAAAGCTGAGTGTCTCACCGTCGCCCTCATCCACCTCAAGACCTGCGATATGCTGGTCGATAAAGTCTGAGCAGAGATCTATACAGTTGTCACAGATATAGGTCTTGCCGTCCATCGCGGGAATGAGAAAGGCTACCTCGCGCTCGGTTCTGCCGCAAAAGGCACAGCTGCGCAGGGGATGCTTTGTCGTATCTTCCATTGATTAAAGTTCCTTCTTAGTGATTACCTTGTCAACCAGGCCGTACTCTGCCGCTTGATCCGCAGTCATAAAGTTGTCGCGCTCTGTGTCGCGCTCAATGGTCTCAAGGCTTTGACCTGTCTGCTCTGCAAGGAGCTTATTCAGCTTCTCGCGGATTCTGATAATGTGATCGGCGTGGATCTTGATATCAGATGCCTGGCCCTGCATACCGCCGAGGGGCTGGTGGATCATAACCTCTGCATTGGGCAGGGCAAATCTTTTGCCTTTAGCGCCGCTGGAAAGGAGAAACGCGCCCATAGACGCAGCCATACCTACGCAGATGGTAGATACGTCGCACTTGATATAGTTCATAGTGTCATAGATCGCCATGCCTGCGGAGATAGAACCTCCGGGGCTGTTAATGTAGAGATATATGTCCTTGTCGGGATCCTGTGCCTCAAGGTAGAGCAGCTGTGCAACTACCAGAGAAGCGGTGACGTCATTAACCTCGTCGGCAAGAAAAATAATTCTGTCGTTTAAAAGTCTGGAATAAATATCGTAGGAGCGCTCACCTCTGGAGGTCTGCTCAACGACAACGGGAACGAGTGCCATAATGCATATCCGCCTTTCTTATTTGTTTTGCTTTTATTCAATAACAGCCGACAGTCGCCTATGACCGTCGGCTGATATCCTGTTTAATTACTCTGCTGCCTCGTCAGCCTTTGCAGCCTTCTTGGTAGTAGTCTTCTTGGTGGTAGTCTTCTTAGCCTTGGGAGCCTCCTCAGCCTCACCCTCGGACTTCTTAGCAGTGGTCTTCTTGGTAGAAGCCTTCTTTGCCTTGGGAGCGTCGATTACTGCGTTCTCCTTTACAAGAGCGAGAGCCTTGCCAACGAGAATGTCAGCGTTAAGATCCTCTGCAGCGATCATAGCCTTAACCTGATCTGCGGGAACGCCGTAAGCTGCACAGATTCTGTCGTACTCAGCGTTGGTCTCATCCTCAGAAACGGTGAGAGCCTCAAGGGAAGCGATCTTCTCAAGAGCAAGTCTTACCTTAACCTGACGCTCTGCCTGGGGACGCATCTGCGCTCTGAGAGTGTCGAGAGTCATACCTGTGTACTTGCAGTAGGTGTTGAGATCAAGGCCGCTCTGACGAAGTCTGGTGTCGTAGTCGCGAACGAAGTTCTCGGTCTCACTTTCGAACATAACCTCGGGGATCTCTGCAACGAGCTTCTCCATAAGAGCCTCTGCAAGAGAATTCTCAACCTCAGCCTCAGCCTTTTCCTCGTTTCTCTTTACCATTTTAGCCTTGATGTCTGCCTTATATTCATCAAGAGTGTCAAATTCGGAAACATCCTTTGCAAACTCGTCGTCAAGGGCAGGGAGCTCCTCTACCTTAAGACTGTTAAGCTTGGTCTTGAAGGTTGCAGCCTTGCCTGCCAGCTCTGCCGCGTGATACTCCTCGGGGAAGGAAACGTTTACGTCAAACTCCTCGCCGATGGTCTTGCCTACGATCTGCTCCTCAAAACCGGGGATGAACTGACCGGAGCCGAGAGTGAGGTCATGACCTGCGCCCTTGCCGCCGTCAAATGCAACGCCGTCAACGAAGCCCTCGTAGTCTATGTTAGCAATGTCGCCCATCTCTGCAGCTCTGTCGCTTATCTCGATGGTTCTTGCGTTTCTTTTTCTTGCGTTCTCAACCTCGGTATCAACCTCAGCGTCGGTCACCTCGGCAACCTTCTTCTCAACTGCGATGCCCTTGTAGCCCTCAATGCTAACCTCAGGCTTTACAAAACCAACTGCCTTGAGCACGATATCGCCCTCGTCGGATACGAGATCGAACTGGGGCTGGCCAACGATATCAAGACCTGCCTCCTTAACAGCCTCCTCGAATGCCTCGGGGATGCAAGCGTTGATAGCATCCTCAAACCAGATGCCCTTGCCGTAGTACTTTTCAATAATTGCCTTGGGCGCCTTGCCCTTTCTGAAGCCGGGAATGTTAATGGACTTAACATTCTTCTTGTATGCTTCCTGTTCTGCTTTTGCGTAAACTTCGCGACTTACGGAGAACTCCATAGAAAAGCCGGACTTCTCGGTAAGCTCCTTTTTGATAAGGCTCATTTCTTTTCCTCCGAAATGTATATATTATTTTTTAATTATTTTAGTCAAGCCATAATATTGTACATCAAAAAAACACTTTTGTCAATACCGAACTGAAAGTTTTATGGGCTAATTTACTAAATTTTGACTTGATTTTTCGTCTTTTTGACTATTTTCTTTGTTATCTGACAACCTTGGGTGTAAATTTCAGGTAATCAGCCGAGATGATATGCATCTCTATCCCCTCATAGCTGAAGTGGGGCGGAACGGTGTAATTTCCGTGAATATGACCGAAATACACCCGCTTGATACCGTATTCCTTCAACAGCTCAATAAGCCCGTCGGATGCCTTTCCGTTCCAGAAGGGAGGGAAGTGCATAAAGACGATTATTTCCTTTTCGGGCGCATTTTCCTGTAGCTTCCTTGCGGCCAAAAGACTTGCGCGCAGGCGGAGATTTTCTCTGTTAGTCAGCTTTTCAAAATCCGCGTTGTCGGGCGCATTGACCGCATCCTCGTCGTTGTACCAGCCACGCGTGCCCGCGATGATAAACTCCTTGTCCTCGTGGGCGTTGTTAAAGAGGAAGGATATGCTGGTGATCCCGCATTTTTCAAAAAACGCCTCGTGCTTTCGCATGGTGCTCCACCAGAAATCATGGTTGCCCTTGCCGATAATTTTCTTGCCCGGCAGCGAGTCTAAAAACTTCAGATCACTCTCCGCCTCCTCAAGCGATAGCGCCCAGGAAACGTCACCCGGGATAACGACGGTATCCTCCTCGGTGATAAGATGCCGCCAGTTCTTTTCAATTCTCAGCATATAGTCTGCCCAACTTTTTCCAAAGACTTCCATAGATTTATTGGTCTTGTCAAAGGTAGACAGGTGCAGATCCGCCATTGTATACAGCGACATAAAATCATCCTTTCTCGGCAAAATAGCCGCGTTTTGCATAAAATGTTTTCCTCGGTCAATAATAATTCTGTCGCGGTACTGCCGCAAAAAACAAGAAACGAGGATATTAGGTAAAATGGAAAACAAGAAGCTTCAAAACGATTGTAAATGTGATGCATCAAAGCACATCAAGGGCATCAAGTGCGACGTAAGAAATTGCGTATATCACGCAGATCAGAACGGCTGCTACGCGGGCTGTATCTCGGTAGGTCCGAGAGAGGCAGACTGCTCGGCGCACACCAACTGTGCCACCTTCAAGCCCCGCGAGTGCTGATCACCTCAGCGCGAAGTCACGGACGCTATCTGCCATTCTCTCCCTGTCTATAACCGCCTTGTGAACGGCCTCCTTTGAAAGTGCGTTTTCAAGGGGCAGGGGGATCTCCACACCGCTATACTCCTTTAGCATAGCAGGGGCAAGCAGATCGTCCTCGGGCTTCTCACCCGTCAGGGAGAGCATAACGTCACCTGCAAACTTATATGCCGATGCGGTGGATACCACCAGCATAGCAGAAGTCGCCTCGTCCGGACTCATATATCTCTGCGCCGCAGATAGCGCAACGGACGTATGGGTATCGATGAGGCGATTTTCATTTTTATAGCAACGGCTTATGGTAGCCGCGCACTCATCCTCGTCGGTGTAGTAGCCGACGAAATCCTTTCGCAGCCTTGCAAGCTCGTCTGCGGTCAGCTCGTATCTGCCGCACTCTCCAAGCTCCTTCATAAGAGTCGAGCATCTCTCACTGCCGAAGAGCAGGTAGAGCAGCCTTTCAAGGTTCGAGGAAATAAGTATATCCATAGAGGGTGACATAGTTGCGTAAAACTCGCGATTTCTGTCGTAAACTCCCTCGCTTAAAAAATCTGTAAGAATGTTGTTCTTATTAGAAGCGCAAACAAGCTTCCCTACGGGAAGTCCCATACGCTTCGCGATATAGCAGGCAAAAATATTGCCGAAATTGCCCGTAGGCACGCATACGTCGATCGGCTCTCCGAGGGTGATCTCACCCATCTTATACATATCGCAGTATGCAGAAATATAGTAAACTATCTGAGGCACCAGTCTGCCCCAGTTAATAGAGTTCGCGCTGGATAGGAATACACCGCCTGCATTAAGCTCAGTCGCGATCTCCTCGCTTGAGAATATTCTCTTTACACCCGTCTGCGCGTCGTCAAAGTTGCCCTTGATGCCGATAACCGAGACGTTTTCGCCCTCCTGTGTTTGCATCTGCTTTTTCTGTACCCGGCTTACGCCCTCGATTGGGTAGAACACCTGTATCTTCGTACCCTCAACGTCGCGGTAGCCCTCAAGCGCCGCCTTTCCCGTGTCACCCGAGGTGGCAACGAGAATAAGCGCCTCTCGCTTCTCGCCACACTTCTTCAGCGCGCGGGTAAAAAGCCTGGACATTATTTGAAGAGCCATATCCTTGAAGGCGCAGGTGGGCCCGTGCCAAAGCTCCAGCATATATCTGCCGCCTGAAAGCTTTGTTATAGGCGCGGGGGAGGGAATAAACTTCTCCTCGGAATACGCCGCTAAGGCATCCTCCATCAGCTCCTCGTAGCCGTAATCGGTAAGAAAGAGCGACAGCACTTTCGCCGCTCTTTCGGGGTAGGAAAGGGCGGACAGCTCTTTTATAAAATCAAGATCGACAGAGGGGATGCTCTCGGGCATAAAAAGACCGCCGTCGCTTGCAAGACCGACCTTTATAGCGTATGCCGACGACACGCCTTCGGCGTGCGCCCCTCTTGTGCTTATGTATTTCATAGAACAGATCCTTCTTTTTTCTGCTTATAGTAGTAGCCTCTGTCAAAGGCAGAGTTCTTGTCAAACGCGCCCTCCAGATGCTTTATATCCTTCACCCGAACCGACTTGTCCTCACCCTCGGTGTAGACCTCGATCACGTCAAGACGAAGTCTTGTGTCAGGGCGGTTGTGGCTTATATAGTAGCTCGCCGTCTTGATGATCTTCCTCTGCTTCTCTGCAGTCACCGATGACGCGGGGCGCGCCTCCTTGTAGCCCAGGTGCTTTACATTTCTCGTCTTTACCTCAATAAAGGCAGTCACACCGTCCTTCATGGCGATAATGTCTATCTCCGCGCCGAGAGCGGTGTAATTCTTCTCGAGAATTTTGTATTTCTTTTTCTTGAGATAGCGCACAGCCTCTCGCTCACCTATATTTCCGATCACCCTCTTCGGCGTCAGAACGTCAAGAATCCTCAGCCTCATTTGTCAAGGAATTTAAGGAAGCTTTTGCGGTAGATCGGGGCAGGGCCGTATTTTCTCACGGCATCCATATGGTCCTTCGTGGGATAGCCCTTGTGCTTTGCTATGTCGTACTCGGGGTACTGTCGGTCAAGCTCGGCGCACTGCCTGTCACGTGTCACCTTAGCGAGAATCGACGCCGCCGCTATGGAGTAGCTCTTTGAGTCACCCTTTACCACCGTCTCTGTGGGGATGTCAAAGCCACGGGAGCAATTGCCGTCTATCAGGGCAAAATCCGCCTTGACGGGCAGAGCCTCCACGGCTCGCCTCATAGCCAGCATTGATGCGTTAAGTATGTTTATCTCATCTATCTCCGCGGGGCTCGCCTCGGCAATAGCATAGGCAATAGCCTTTTCCTTTATTATATCAAATAGCGCCTCCCGCTTCTTTTCGGTCAGCTTCTTCGAGTCGTTAAGTCCCTCGATCTTAAGACCGCGGGGCAGGATTACCGCCGCCGCAACCACAGGGCCGCAGAGCGGTCCGCGTCCCGCCTCGTCAAGTCCGCACACAGCGGTAAAGCCCTCCGCGTAATGCTTTTCCTCGTATTCAAAGCTTGGCATTTTATTTCTCCAATCTATCTGTCGCTCGGTACCTCAAGGGTGATCCTGCCGATCTTTCCGCCGCGAAACTCATCCAGCAGCATATCGGCGCATCTTTTGTGATTTACCTCGCCTCCGCTGATAAGAAAGCCCCGCTTTCGTCCTACAAGCTCAAAGAGATCGTAGGAGTCAAGCCCGTCGGTCTCCTCCTCGGTAAGCTTATATCTTGTCATAAACTGCTCGGGTGCTACTCTCATAAGCCTTGCGCAGAGTATCATAGCGATCTCCTCGGTATCGAGTATCTGATCTCTGATAGCACCCGTCATGGCAAGATTTTCGCCAACCGTCTGATCCTCAAATTTAGGCCAAAGCACACCGGGCATATCCAGCAGATCAAAGCCTATCTTTGTAGGCACCCACTGCTTGTCCACCGTCACACCCGGGCGATCCTCAACTCTCGCCTTCTTGTTTCCTGCAATTCTGTTGATAAGCGAGGATTTTCCCACGTTGGGAATACCTACTATCATCGCCTTGAGCTTTCTGCCGTCCATACCCTTCAGGTGATAGCGCTCAAGCTTCTCGGCCATAACCTCTCTCACCGCGTCGGCAAGAGCATCTATACCTGTGCCTGTGGTGGAATCAATAACAACGACGCGCTCGCCACGCCTTTTGTACTCCTCAACCCACCTTTGAGTTTTGTTCGGGTCTGCAAGTGTGGACTTTGTGAATACCGTCACCTTGGGCTTGCCGTTTATGAGAGAATCAATCTCGGGATTTTTTGAGCTGTAGGGAATTCTCGCGTCAAGCAGCTCTATAATTATATCTACCTCGGACAGACACTCGCGCATCATGCGCTTGGTCTTTGCCATATGCCCGGGGAACCATTGTATAGGATTAGTTGCCATTTTTACTTCCTTTTGGCGAAAGAACGCCTATTAATCTACTGTTCCGAAGCTGTCAAAGGGGAAAAATCTGATCAGCACCTTGCCGAGAATGCTGTCGATCTTTATAGGTCCGACGCCCGAGTATCGCGAGTCGGTGGAGTGATATCTGTTGTCGCCCATAACGAAGATCTCGTCCTCGCCAAGCGTCACGGGAGCAAAATCTTTAGTAATATCACAGTCCTTTGCGTTGTAGGCGTATTCCTCGTCAAGCAACTCGCCGTTAATATAAACCACCACGTTGCCGCTGCCGTCAACCTTGACCTCAACGGTTTCACCGGGCAGACCGATAACGCGCTTTACGACTGCCTTCTTCAGCACGGTAGAGTAATCCTCAAATACGATTATATCACCGCGTTCGGGAGTGTAGAACAGGTTAGATATTATGAGATGATCTCCGTCCTCAAGGGTGTTGTTCATAGATTCGCCCTCAACCACAGAGTGCTTGAATACGAAGGCAACAAGCAGCATAACCACCGCAAGCACGATAACGAACATTTCCGCAATATCAAATACCCAGTCAATAGCTCTGGGCTTCTCGGGATCGTAGACGCTATCCTTTTCATCATCGTCCGCTTCCTCGTGGAGAAGCTCTGCCACCTCACCGTCAAAGTTTATGGAGAGCTGAAACCTCTCGTCAGCTGACTCGCCGAGGTTAAAGTCGGGAGTCTCATCTATTGGAAGTTCGTCAACAAACTCGCTGTCATCCGAATCGGTATCGTCATATTCCTCGGGCTCGAGGGTGATATCCTCGTCCCACTCGCCCTTATTCTCCGATTCATCCTTTGCAACGGTCTTGGCAGACTTTTTCTTAGCCTTCTTCTTCTGCGCGGGCTTTACGTTGGTGGGAACAAGGTATTCCTCCTCGTATTCCTTTTTTTTCTCTTCGTCGGTCTTTGCCTCTTCTTTCTCGGATTCGGCAATGTTCTGCTTGATAATGATGCGGTATTCTGCCATAAAGGACTCAAAATCAACACCGTTATCCTCGTTTTCAACAGGGGCGGAATCCTCCTCCGCGTCAAAGCGCAGGGCATCAAGTGTGTCGGCAGGCTTTGCCTCGTTTATATCGTTTTCGGTTTCCTCGGTGGAGAGTATCTTCTTATCGTCTTCCATCCTTAGCTCCGCCTTTCATTTTGTTTTAATAATATATTTTACCACATAATAGAAAAAATTACAATAATTTTGCGCAAAATAATTAAAATAAAAAACCGCCCATCCCGTTTTACCGAGCAGGCGGTATAAAAATGCATTTTAGAAGTGGGAAAATCAGCTGTTAAGAATCTTATACAACTCGGATTTTGACATTCCGCGATCCTTTGCGGCGCGCTTGATGGCATCCATCCTTGCCATACCCTCGGCCTCGTATTTCGCCACGTGCTCCTCGGGGGGGAGGGAAAGCATCTGTTGCACACCCTCGTCTATCTCCTCACCGCTGAAGCCCTCGACGATCAGCACGTACTCTCCGCGAGGCTCGTTAGCAGAATAAAAGGCAACAGCCTCGCCTAAGGTCGTGCGCTTGATTTCTTCATTAAGCTTGGTTAATTCGCGGCAGAAAGATATCTTGCGAGTTTCTCCAAATGCTTCAGCCATATCCGAAACAGTGGCGCGTAGCTTGTGTGGAGCCTCGTAAAAGATGAGAGTTCTGTCGTCGTTTTTTACCTTTTCAAGCTGTCTTTTGCGCTCGCTCTTGTTTGCCGAAAGGAAGCCCTCAAAGGCAAATCTGCGAGTTCCGAGTCCCGAAACCGACAGGGCGGAAACTGCCGCACAGGCACCGGGAATTACAGAAACGGTGATACCTGCCTCGGTACAGAGAGCAACGATATCCTCACCGGGATCGCTGATCGCGGGCATACCCGCATCGGTTATAAGCGCGCAGGACTCACCTGCCAGCAGTCTGGCTAAAAGACGTTCGCCGCTTGCTTTTTTATTGTGCTCGTGATAGCTGACAAGCTCGTTTCTTATGCCGAGAGCAGAGAGCAGCTTCAGCGAATTTCTCGTGTCCTCCGCAGCTATAAAGTCTGCCTCGCTCAGTACCTTTATGGCTCTCTCGGATATGTCGGCAAGATTGCCGATGGGTGTTGCCACCAGATATAGCGTGGATTTCTCCACCTTGTTCTTTTCTGCCATTTTATCTCTTGTATGCGGAAGGGAAGCTTCCGTTCTCCATAATGTAATTCATATCTTCGCCGTAGCTTTTGTGCGACTTGTCGGTGTAGATGATCAGCGGACGTGTGACCGTCAGTCCGCATTTTCCGCCTGCCTTTCCCTCGATAAGAGCCATTGACGGCTCGGACTCGGTATCAGCGTGAACGAAGGTGATCCTTTTGGGCTCAATCTTATTTTTTCTCATAGCGTCAATAATGTCGATCAGTCTGTCGGTGCGGTAAACTGCCGCAAAACAACCGCCGTATTTCAGCATTTTTCTCGCCGCCTCGCAGAAATCATATATATCTCCGCAGACCTCGTGACGAGCAATATTCTTCTTCTCAAGCGCGTTGCTTTTTCCTGCAGACGTCTTCATATATGGGGGATTTGTATAGATTATGTCAAACTCGCCCTCGCCGCGATATTCGCGGATATCCGAATGTACCACCTGCATCCGTCCGTCAAGGCCGTTCAGCTCTGCGTTGCGCCTTGAAAGAACGGCGTATTCCTCCTGAACCTCGAGAACAACCGTCTCTTTGATCTTTTCTCTCGTAAGCAGCAGCATAGAGATAATTCCGCTGCCGCTGCCGAATTCGCAGCCGCGTCCGTATTTTCCGCTTATGTAGCCTGCCAGCAGCAGGGCATCGGTGCCGAAGGTAAGCCCGTCGGTCTGCTGAATAAGTCTCAGCCTGTCGTTTACAAAATCACAGCGTTCCATATCTAAAACCTCTCGGTGTCATTTACAGAAAAAAAGCGGAGAATATCCCCGCTTTTTTGTTTCCCGTTATGTAGGGGAAATTATTCCTCGGCAGGAGCGCCTACAGGACAAGCGTCAGCGCAAGAACCGCAGCTGATGCACTCGTCAGCGTTAATTACGTACTTACCGTCGCCCTCGGAAATGCAACCGGTGGGGCAAGCGTCAGCGCATGCACCGCAGCTGATGCACTCATCGGAAATTCTGTATGCCATTTGACTAACCTCCATTTTTGTTGTCACATATATTTTATCACATCTGTGAAAAAAATCAAGACTATTTTATAAAAAAACTATAAAAAATTGCAAATTCTATCGGAAAAGCTTATTCCTCGGGGAATTCCTCGTCATCCTTTTCCGCCTTCGCCTGCTTTCCCGGGCGGGAGATAACCTTTACGTCCTTGCATTTGTAGATCTTGGACGCATCCTTATCGTTGTCGTTAAGTCTTACCTTGATCTCTCTTGCCAGGGGCTTGGTTTCAATAACCACACCCTCGCCGTCTGCGGTCTTTACCACCGAGCCGTTGGGGGGAGTCTGCCTTATGGCTTCCTCGTATGTCTCGTGCTCGTATCTCAGACAGCACATAAGTCTGCCGCACGCACCCGACACCTTGGAGGAATTAAGCGAGAAGTTCTGCTCTTTTGCCATCTTGATGGAAACCTGAACGAAATCAGAGAGAAAGTTCGCACAACAAAGCTTTCTGCCACAAACGCCAAGACCGCCGAGCATCTTTGCTTCGTCGCGTATACCGATCTGCCTGAGCTCGATTCTGGTGCGGAAGGTGGATGCGAGATCTCGTACCAGCTCTCTGAAGTCAACTCTCGACTCGCAGGTGAAGTAGAAGATAAGCTTGGAATTATCAAATGTATATTCAGCGCCTACGAGCTTCATACCAAGACCGTGCGCCTCTACCTTTTTCTGACAAACGGCAATAGCGTCTGCCTCTGCCGCTCGATTCTTTTCATAATGCTGAAGATCTGACGCGGTCGCCCTTCTGGTCACAGGCTTCAGGGGAGAGACGATCTCTGTTGAGCTTACGATTTTGTTAGCCACCTTAACGGTACCCATCTCAACTCCGCGGGAGGTCTCAACGATAACCTGCTCGCCAACCGACAGACTAAGTCCGTCGGGGGAGAAGTAATAGATTTTTCCTGCCTCACGGAAGTTCACTCCGACGATCTCTACCTCTGCGGGCAGAGCCTGCTCGGTTGCTTCAACCTGGGGCTCGTTTATATTTTTTATATTCTCGGACATTTTTCTTTCCTTTATCAATATGAATTTCTGTTTAATTGTTTGCCGCCATTCTTATATTCGAGCATAGGCTGGATATAAGATTCGACACGTTCGCATTCCTTGAGCAAAGCTCGTGCGCTTCGCTGACCGCATCGTATACCGCCACCAGTCGTTTTGCCGAGATCTCACCGCACAGTCGTGCAGCTTCCTCTGCTGTGGGGAAGAAAACGGTAGCAGCTCCCTCGTCGTATTTTATTACCAGCAGATCGCGCAGCGCGCTCATCAGTCGTTCAAGCGATGCAGAAAGCTCGACTCGTTTGGTAGGGAAGCGGGACAGAGCAGCATAAATACCTGCGTAGGATGCCTTCTGACCGACTGCGCGTATGAGATCGATAATCTCGCCTCGCTCTTCCGCGCTCTCATCAAGCAGTCTCTTGCCCACAAGCTGCTTTGCAAGACCGAGCCTGCCGTCAGCGCTCATTACAAGCCCTGCAAATTTTGCCTTGTCAGTGGCTTTGAGCGTCCTCGCCTCAGCACTTTCGGAAAGCAGCCATTCGGACAGCGTCTTGTCGTCAAAACGGGACATTGCGATATACTGCGTTCGGCTTTTAATAGTGGTAAGGATTCTGTCGCACTCCTTCGCAAGCAGAATAATGGTCACTGACGCGGGCGGTTCCTCCAGAACCTTAAGCAGTGCGTTTTGCGCCTCGGGCGTCATACTCTCGGCATCGTCGATAATGTATATCTTATGCTCCGACTCAGTGGAGGACAGGAACATATCCTCTCGGAAATCCTTTACGGGATCAACGCCTAAGGTAGCCTTGTCTTTTTTCTTTTCGAGGATCTTTACGTCGGGGTAATTTCCACCGTAAATTCTGCGGCAGGCGTTGCAACGACCGCATGGCAGAGGACTGCTCATGTCAGCCTTTTTCTCGCAGTTTAAAGCCGCCGCAATCTCGGTAGCCAGGGTGGATTTACCGCTGCCCGACGGACCGCCTATAAGGAATGCGTGGGGAATTGTGCCTGCTTCAATGGCTCTGCCTATTCTGTTCCTGGTATCCTCGTTGCCGAGCAACCCGGGAAAATAACTTCTCACACCCATCCCTCCTTATAGCATATTTCACCAATATTTATTTTATCATTAAATAATAAAAAAGTCAATGGTAAGTCTAAAAAAACGCGCCACAGGAAAAAATAACACGAATAAAACACCCATATTCGACATATTTTGGTTGACATTTCCTTTTTTCTTTGCTATAATATGCTTGTAAATACAGATATTGAGAGGAAATCAAAATGAAAGAAATTAAAATCAAGCTCAGCAACGTTCAGGATATCAGAGAGTTCGTAAACGTAGTTATTCTCGCAGACTACGACGTGGATCTTGTTCAGGGCAGATACGTAATCGACGCCAAGTCCATTATGGGTATCTTCTCCCTTGATCTGCTCTCTCCCATCACCCTCGTTGCTCATACCCAGAACGCAGACTTCCTTTTTGAGAAGCTTGCTAAGTTCGTAGCCTAAGCAAAAAAAGTCCGACCGTATCGGTCGGGCTTTTTTTATTTATACTTATCGTTTGCGCGCTCTTTGTCCTTGCGTTTGTTATCACTGACCTGCAGTGCCTCCACCGATGCAACTGCAAAGCAGAGAAAGGCAAGGATGAACAAACCGAAAACGAGTACGCTGACGATAATATTCAGCGCCACCTGTGGTATGGTTACGCTGAACCTGAAAACGCATACGACCATCATAACCAGAGCCGAAATAAGAATTCGGATTATGGGAGATTTATAGGATCTGAGAGTAAGATCGGGTTCCATAAAGTTAAAATATCTGAGAAATTTTTTCATAACACACCTGTTCGTTAGCTTTTTTCTATATTGTACCACATTGGGCTCGCTTTTTCAAGTAGGGAAGAATGTTTATTTTTTTTTGCTTTTTCTGACTAAGCTATTGACAAGGATGTAAAAGGATGCTATAATGAGATAAACAGTTGAACAATCGTTCAACCGTAAAGCAAAGTGAGGTAAATAAAGTTGAAGCTTTATGAAAAGAATGCTCCAACCTGCGAATGTGAGGAGATACACAGCGATATTATTAATAAAAAAAGGGAAGAAATGCCCGACGAGAATACTCTCTACGACCTCTCGGACTTCTTCAAGATCCTTGGTGACTCCACCCGCGTCAGTATACTTTTTGCCATAGACGGCGAACCGATGTGCGTCTGCGACATTGCAAATCTGCTTGGTATGACCAAATCCGCCGTATCTCACCAACTGAAGATATTGCGCCAGAGCGATCTGGTCACCTATCGCAAGTCGGGTAAAAACGTTTATTACTCTCTTGCCGACGATCATGTCCGCGATATTATCGAGAAGGCTCTCGAACACATTAAGGAATAATTTTTTTAGGAGAAATATTATGAAAATTAAGTACACTATCACAGGTCTTGACTGTCCCAACTGCGCTGCAAAGCTGGCAGGACAGATGTCGAGTATTGAGGGAGTTGACTCTGCCAAGATCAATTTCCTTACCGAGAAGCTTACCGTTGAAACAACCCTTGCCGAGAGCGAGGCATACGATGCTCTCTCAAAGGCGGCGAAGGCGTTTTCGAGGGATATAGTAATAGAGAAATGAAACGCCTGCTAAAGCTTTTTAAATCCGACATAGCAAGAATAGTTGTTGCCCTGATTTTCTTTATTTCGGCACTTATTCTTGAGCAGAGCATAAGTCCGTATGGTGCGCTTGCCCTCTACATAGCGGCGCTGCTTATCTCGGGCTGGAGCGTTTTCTTTGATGCCGTGCGCGGAATTATCCGCCACGATCTTCTGGACGAAAAGTTCCTTATGTCCATAGCCTCTATCGGTGCTATGATCGTTGGCGAATGGCATGAGGGTGTGGCTGTTATGCTATTCTTTCTCGTTGGCGAGACCTTTGAGCATCACGCGGTACGCAAGTCTCGCGCATCTATTCGCGCTCTTATGGATATCTGTCCCGACGAGGCGTGTGTTCTTACCGACGGCGGAGAGGAGGTAATGGATGCCGAGGACGTAGAGATAGGCAGCACCATAGTTATTCGTCCCGGCGAGCGCGTGCCTATTGATTCTGTAGTTATCTCAGGCTCTGCTGACGTTGATACCTCCAGTATGACGGGCGAGCCTCTGCCCGTGGCGGTCAGCGTTGGATCCGAGCTGTCAAGCGGCTTTATCGTTACCAACGGACTTCTACACGCAAAGACCGTAAGGGTATCGGGTGACTCTGCTGCCGCCCGTATTCTCGCGCTTGTGGAGAATGCGAACGAGAGCAAGTCCCGTGAGGAGAGCTTTATTACGAAATTCTCCCGATATTACACTCCCGCGGTGGTTATTATCGCTCTTCTCGTTGCTATAATTCCTCCGATTTTTAACCTGAGATCGCTTACGGATTCAATTTATACAGCACTGACGTTTCTTGTAATATCCTGCCCCTGCGCTTTGGTCATTTCTGTACCTATGGCATTCTTCGGCGGCATCGGTGGCGCCGCATCAAGAGGTATTCTATTTAAAGGTGGCAACGTCTTTTCCGCAACGGCAAGATGCGACACCGTCGCACTTGATAAAACGGGAACGCTTACTAACGGAAAATTTACCGTTAAAGAGGTGATCCCCTTTGGCATCGAAAGGGAGCAGCTTCTCTCTTTAGCGGCATCCTGCGAATACGCGTCAAATCATCCCATTGCCGAGTGCATAAAATCCGCATCGGATAATATCATACCTCCCATCTCTGTCAGAGAACAGGCGGGATACGGAGTTATAGCCGAGATTTCCGAGGGATATAGCTGTGCCGTTGGCAATATCAAGCTGATGGAAAAGCTTTCGGTTGATCTTTCAAAGCTTTCGGTGGCTCCCGAGGGCGCGCTTTACGTTGCGCTTGAAGATAAGCTTGCAGGAATTATCATCCTCTCGGATAAAATAAAGTCCGAAGCAGAAAGCGCTATATGCTCGCTTCATCGCCTTGGCGTAAAACGTACTGCTGTTCTATCGGGTGACAGAGAGGAAAACGTCAGCCGCGTGGCAGACACCGTCGGAATCAGGGAAGCATACGCATCTCTCACCCCCGAACAGAAATATAAGAAGCTTGAGGAGCTTATTTCAGGCTCAAAAAGCACTATGTACATCGGTGACGGAATCAACGATTCACCCTCGCTTGCCAGAGCTGACGTAGGCGTTGCAATGGGTAGCGTCGGACAGGACAGCGCCATTGAGGCGGCTGATATCGTCATAATGACGGATAACCTGTCAAAACTTTCGGAGGCAATACTTATTTCAAGAAAAACGATAAATATTTCTTGGCAGAACATTATTTTTGCCCTTGGAGTAAAAGGCTTGATACTTATTCTCGGCCTGCTTGGATATGCAAATATGTGGCTCGCGGTCTTCGCCGATGTGGGCGTTGCAGTCCTTGCTATACTGAACTCTATGCGCGCTCTCCGTGCGCCAAAGCAATAAGGGGCTGTCACATTTGACGAGAACGAAAAAATCCGAAAAGGATAGAAAAAACTTTAGGCAAGAGAGTTTGTCTTATTCTCTCTTGCCTAACCACAAAAATTGTAAATGAGACGGTAAAAGGTTGAAATTCTGCGAATTTCTTCGGTTTTTATGGATTTTTTCTACCGCCGTTTGCTTCCTCTCGCCGTATGTATATACGCCTTCGGGTCGCAAAGCGACGCTTCTCGCCTAAATCTGACTATCCCCAAAAAAAAGCGACCGCTTGGTCGCTTTTTTTAATATCTGTTTTTCATCGCCTTTTCGATAGTTCTGTCCGCGTCCCGCTTTGCTGCGCTGTCGCGCTTGTCGTAGAGCTTTTTACCTTTGCAAAGTCCCACCGCCATCTTGACGCGTGAGCCCTTGAAGTAGAGCGACAGGGGAACGAGAGTGTATCCCTCGCGGCTGACAAGTCCTGTCAGTTTCATTATCTCCCTCTTGTGCATCAGCAGCTTTTTTGGGCGCAGGGGATCCTTATTGAAAATATTGCCCTGCTCGTAGGGGCTTATGTGCATACCGAGAGCGAACAGCTCTCCCTTATCCACCTCGCAGTAGGAATCCTTAAGATTTACGTTGCCCGCGCGAAGCGACTTGACCTCCGTGCCGAACAGCTCAATGCCCGCCTCGTAGGTCTCTATTACAAAATAATCGTGTCTTGCCTTTCTGTTTTCGGCAATAATCTTTCCTTCTATCTTCATAAAACACTCGCATAAATTAATTTCACCTATATACTATCACACTTTTTTCGCGAAATCAACCGTTTTTTGCAAAGACTCTGGAAAGTTCTTCGAGAATTTTGAATTTTACGTTGTATTTTCCTGTTTTTATTAGCGTCAATTCCTCCTTTGTGTAGTCGATAACTCCGTCATCGGCAGGCGCATTTTCGGTAGCCATCTCCATACACAGAGGCGGATACATCACGCACCACCAGTTTTTGCCCTCACCCTCTCCGATTATCACCCGTAGAGATGTGTAATATCCAGCGGGGAGAGTAAAGTCCTCGTATTCTCTGGTGTCATACCACTCCTCGCCAAGCGCGACGCGGACAGAATAACCGTATCCCCACTCGCCGAGCCTTTCAGATACGTCAGTTTCTATCTCGCCGAGCAACTCAAATAATTTGTCCTTTGCATCCTCGATGTTATTGCCCGACTTTAGCTCCGCGCCGTATTCGGTCAGAATATAGTCCCTGACGCGTAGCTTCAGCTTCTGATCCTCTGCCGTGTCGGAATTGGCTATAATATGTAGCCGAAGTGTATCTCCGTAGATATCTCCTTCCGCCTCGGTGGGCAGGGCAGCAAGCATCATTGTCACAACAAGCACCGTCAGGGTGTATTTTATTAATCCGTTCATTTTAATTCTCCTTTCCTTGTCGGTGAGATTCTTGACAAGGAGCGGAGTATTTATTCAAGCAAAAAGGGCTGATTTTTTCAGCCCTTTTGTTTATGCTCTTATTTCATCCTCTACCACGTATCCGAGATCTATGGGTGTCGCGAGGTTTCTCACCAGCTTATCAAAGAACTCCCGCGCCCGCTTCGGACAGGTGAAAAGATCTCTCGCCTCTCTCTGACTGCTCTTGCCATCGCTGTCGGTCATGCTGATCTTAACCGAATATAGTGGTAATCTCCAATCTGCCGTCCTCTCCCCTTGGCGCACCGTCAGCTCGTATGTATAGAGGTAGCCCTCACTTTTCCGTTCCTCTCTCGTCACTATCTTATCGCACAGTCCTTGCTTCATATTAATCCCTCCGTTTTTTTTCTTTACTAACATTGTATCATATTTATATTTTATTTGTCGTTGAAAAATACGGTGTAAAAAAAGCGTGACTTTTGTCGTTAACAAACAATATTGCAAAAATTGCTAAATACATAAAAATAAAGGGCGATTTTCTCGCCCTATATATAAAACCTGCGTTATTTTTTGCAATATTTTGTTTCATTCTGTTAAGAGAAAGAGGAAAAAATAGCGAAAAAAATCTTTATTTATGCCATTTTGACCTGCCGAAAGCAATAAATGCAATTATTCTATATCACAAAGCTCGATCTGCGCCACCGAATTAACCTTTCCGTCGCTTCTCACGGTGCGGAAATAATAAAATCCGTCTGCCTCGCCACGCTGTACCCTTAGCTTTTCGCCGATCTGCGCCTCGGAGGAATAGTTGATGCAGATAGACCTTATCATCTTGCCCTTAAGCGGCAGGAAGTTGGAGTACATATCGGGATATTTGGTGTTATTCATATGCATATTTTGGTCAACGTCGCCGTAGTGAACGCCGTACCCGCCCACGTCGGTCATAGCCGAGGGGAGCTTCATAGCACCGAGAACAAGATCGTTTTTCGGCAGGGTAGTAAGTCCAAGCTCAAAATCGTTTACCTTTACGAGTGAGCGGCTCTCTGTATCAATAAGTGCCCATACCGAGATTGCCCTTGCCACCACCTCGCCGTCACTTTCAAGCGCGTAGCAGCGCAGGAAGCTGTAGCCGCGGCTGTCACAGGGGTAGGTGACAGCCGTCAGGGGTGCATATGCGCGCAGAGGCTTCAGCACCTCAAGCTTTAGCTTTGCTAAAATAAAGGCGCGATTTGCGTTCTTCAAATTATCGTAGGACATTCCGCCCTCGGTAAGCTGGCATTGTGCCGCTGTCTGTATATATTTCATTATTGAAGAGGTTTTTGCTACACCGTTGTAGTCAACGTCGTGTACGTCTACCTCGCATTTCATTCTGTATTCCATAGCCAAATCCTTTCTGTAGCTCTATTTTATACCAAAATCCCCTGAAAGTCAAATACTTACCTTTAAAAAATTGTAAATAATCTTGTTTTTTATCCTCACGCGTGATAAAATATAGATGTAAGAAAACTAAGGAGAACAAAAATGACAGTAATTACAAAGGATAATTTCAAAGCCGAGGTAGAGGAGCAGGCAGGTCTTGTTGTAATAGATCTTTATGCCGATTGGTGCGGTCCATGCCGTATGCTTGCGCCTATTCTCGAGCAGCTTGAGGGTGAGTACACAGACGTAAAGTTCTGCAAGATAAACGTGGATGACGAGCCCGAGCTTGCCCGCGAGTTTAACGTATCAAGCATTCCTATGGTCGCGTTTGTAAAGGACAACGTCTTTGCCGACCTTTCTATAGGTTTCGTTCCAAAGCCCGCCCTTAAGGCAAAGATCGAGGCGAACAGATAACCGACCGTTTTGCCTTGATAATAAACAAAAACGCAGACTGATAGAAAATTGATCAGCCACAGTCTGCCGATTTTTGTAATAAAATAAACGATTATGCCGCCTTCGATACAGGGCGGCATTTTTCTGTCGCAACCGCCCGATATGTTAACCGTCCCACACCTTGAAGATTATAGAATTTGGTGGTATAATAACCACGACTTAATGGAAATTTATGGTAATTTTCGGAGGAAAAAATGAAAAAGACGTTAACATCACTTGGCATTTTTGTACTACTTATTCTTGCGCTTATGATTTCGTCGTCGGCAACCGACCGCGCAGGTGGGGATGCAACCCTGCGCTCCATAAGCCTGCACAGCTATCCCGACAGAACGGTCTACGGTGCCTTTGAGCAGCTTGACACTACCGGCCTTGAGCTTCTTGCATCCTTTAGCGATGGCAGCGAGAAAATCATATCGGGAAAGGATCTGCGCATTTCCTATCTTAATGATAGCTGTCTTAGGGTAGGGGACGACTCGGTTATAATCTCCTACGGCGGCAAAAGCATCAGTCTGCCCGTCACCGTAAACCGAATAGCATACGATCTTGCCGCTCTGCAGCTAAGCGGCTTTTCAACCGTCTATAACGGTGAATATCAGTCCTATGCCTCGCTTATCCCGCGCATTGTCGGACTTGACGGTATAGCTCTGACGGTAAACGCGGTTGGCGGCGGTGTAAACGCGGGCGAATACGATATAAGCATAGATTTCTATACCGAAAGCAAGGATTATCTCCTTCCAGAGAGCAGAGTGATCACTATGACTATCGAGCCTGCCACGGCAGAGATTATTTGGTCGGGATTGTCCTTCACCTACGACGGAAGGAGTAAGGCTCCCACCGCCTGCTATACCGACGTAAACGGCGCAAGAGTTTATCCCACCGTTATCGGCGCGGCAACGAACGCGGGGACAAGCTATACCGCCAGAGCCAGCGTTTACGATCCTAACTATAAATTCATCAATACCTCGATGGGCTTTGAAATCAAAAAGGCGGACTATGACTTCTCTGGCGTTGTGTGGAGTAAGGATAGCTTTACCTATGACGGTAGCAAAAAGAGCATATCCCTGTCGGGCCTTCCCGCGGGAGTAAGCATTACGGGCTATACGGGTGATCGCGGCAGCGACGCGGGCATTTACACCGCCGTGGCTCTTCTTTCCTGGGATGAGAAGAATTATAACACCCCCTCGCCCCTGAGTCACACCTGGGAGATAAAAAAGGCGGATTACGACATGTCGGGCGTCAGCTTTGAGGCGGCAACGGCGGTCTTTGACGGAAATATGCACTATCCCACCCTCGTCGGATTTATGCCCACCGGCGCTGACGGAATACCGCTGGAATACAGTTTTTCCGCAGGTGCCGCCCACGTATCCGACGGTGTTGTATCCGTCATTATCAGCTTCAGCAGCACCAGCAAAAACTATAATATCCCAAAGGAGCTTCATTCAAGCGTCAGTATCACCCCCCTCGGCATTGAGGTAAGCTGGGGCGAGCTGACACTCAGCTATAGCGGCGAGGAGCAGTCTCCCGAGGTGTATGCCGAGGAATGTACCGTATCTGTATCGGGCGGTCGCACCGTGGTGGGTAAGTACACCGCCACCGCTACAACAGATAACTCCGACTATTACATCCTGAACGATAAGGCAGAGTTCAGTATTATAAGAGCGAAAAACGAGTGGACAACCCCGCCCGCCGCCTCCACCTGCTACGAGGGCAAGGCAATCAATCTTATCGGAAGCAGTAAATTCGGCGAGCTGCATTATAGTTTTTATGCCGATGCCGAGGGGCAGATAGAAATATCCCGTCCTACCGTTTGTGGCAAATATTATGCTCGCATTTCGGTTGAGTCCACCGAAAATTATGAGGGACTTGAATCGGAGATAATCCCCTTTGAGATCGTGGAGATTGTTGCTGTCTCATTTCTCGGCGTTATCACCAGGGATGAGCTTTGCGCATTTGATAAGCTAACTCCCGACGATCTGGTATGCTCGGTGCTGAATAACGACGGCAGCATTGATTATATAGACGCGGCCGCGGTCACTGTTATCTACGAGCAGGGCGACTCTTTGCGCAAGGCGGATAAGACGGTGGTGCTGAAGTATCGGGACTTTACGCTGACTTTGCCTGTAGAGGTGGATTTTGCCGATTACGATATGTCGGGGGTGCGCTGGAATGATACGGAACAGATATATGACGGCGAGCCAAAGCTTCCGACCTTGACTGGACTTCCGGCAGGTGTCAGCATTGAGAGCTATCTTGGCAATGATATGATTGACGCGGGAAGTTACAGGGTGTACGTAAGGCTCAGCTACGACAGCGAGAACTACAACGAGCCGAAAATTTCCCCTTGTGAGTTTACAATTAATAAATGCGTGATACCGGCTCCGCTGATTCAGATGACCTATAACGGTCAGCCCCACGCCCCCGTATCCGATTCATCCCTTTATTCCGTAGAGGGCGAGGAGCAGCTTATGGCAGGAGTGTACACTATAAGCGCTACGCTTACAGATCCCGATAACTACGTATTTTCGAATGGAAGCGACAGAGCTTCGGCAATTTTTGAAATTTTGCCTGCCACACTTTCGGTCAGCATCTCTGACGTAAAGCTAAGACTGTTTGAGGAGCTGTCGGATGCAGAATACCTCATTACCGACGGTATAATTTACGGCGATGATATTGTGGAGCTTACTCCCTATGCTGATGGGGAGAGAATACTCCTGCGCGTAAGCAATCCCAACTATACCCTTGATATTGACGAGGGAAAGATAATCCGTCTGCCTTATCCCACATCCGAGGGCTTTCTAATTATTCTTTCGGTCGTTTTGCTGATTCTTTTGCTGATTTACCTTGGCTTAAAGCTTTATCAAAACCGCCACAGACTTGTCACCGTAGGTGCGGCTATAAAATGCAGATGGCATAACAGACACTTTAAGGCGGATCCGCCCGTGACGGCCGAGAAGAATGAGGATCACCGCAGAACAAAGTTTGCATTTGAGCTGAAGCCAAGAGAGGAGAGGGAGGAGAGCTTTGATACCGAGGAAGAAACCGAACCCGAGGAAAACGAAGATGAGCCCGAGGAGGAAAAGCCCGAGGGCGAGGAAATAATAGAGTTCGAGATAGACGCGGACAAGGCAGACTCGCTTATCACCGACTCTCTGGCAAGAAGCCTTATTAAAAGAGACGGTGAGATCATCTACACCGACGGAAACAGAAAGGCTGTTATGAGTGTAGAGGATATAGGCAAGGCGTTTCTCTCGGGGCAGAGAGTTGACGTAAACAGGTTAAAGGAGAAAAAGCTTGTTTCTCCCGATACCGCCTACCTTAAGGTGCTCGGTGGCGGCAGACTTGATAAGCCTCTGTCTATTTATGCCAACGAATTCAGTCTTTGCGCGGTCAAGATGATAGCCCTGACGGGAGGTCAGGCAATAAAGACCGTCACAATGAAGGAAAAACCAAGGGATGAAAAAGAGTAAAAGCACTTGAAAAAGAAGCAAAGCTGTGATAAAATAAATCTACAGGTTGTTTCTCGAAAAAAATATGAGATCGGAGGCGGCTTTGCCTCCGATCTTTTTTGGTGTATTATGATAGAAATTATTGACAAAACAAAGGATTACGTGATTATATATAAGCCGCCCGGTATACCCTCGCAGGCGGATCCAAGTGGTGACAAGGATGCTATGACTCTTTGCGCAGAGCAGCTTCGCGCGCTCGACGAGCCAGACAGTCTTTTTCTTATCCACCGCCTTGACAGAGTGGTAGGCGGACTTATCGTCTTTGCAAGAAATAAGAAAACTGCTGCTGCACTCTCCGCCATAGTTGCCGAGCATAGACTTACCAAGGAATATTTTGCGGTGGTCGAGGGCAGAGCAGAGGGCGGAACAATGCGAGACTATCTTTACAAGGACGCCACACTTGGCAAGGCATTCGTCACCGACAGAAAGCGCGCGGGAGTGAAGGCGGCAGAACTCGATTACGTATCGCTCGACACTGTTTTGCAGGGCGATAGGGAGCTTTCGCTGGTCAGAATATCGCTGAAAACGGGCAGATTTCATCAGATCCGCGCACAGTTCGCATCACGCAAAATGCCACTGATCGGGGACAAAAAATACGGCAGTCGTG
>JAFWXZ010000006.1 GCA_017522795.1 Clostridia bacterium
CCCACGGGACCCATTTATGGGTAGTAAGTAACAATTGCATGGCTGGCAGGCCAATCTAAAACGCACTTGTGCGTCGCCAGTAACAGTTAGGGCTATGCCCGAAAATGCAATACCCCCCGTTTTACGGGGGGATATTTATTTATTCTACATATATTATATTACTTTTTTATCTCGTCGTAAAGTTGCTTCATTATTTCTCTCGTTCTGGACTTGTGCAGCTTAACAATGCGACGATCGTAGGTGATAAGTCCGTTCGTTTCGTCCTCAACGTCGGATAACTGGGTGTATACGAGCGCGCAGATTCCCTTGGAAATAAGCGGCTTAATATCCTCAAGATAAAGCTTGTCAAAGACGTTTTCAAATTCCTCGCGACTCTCGTAGGTGTTGTAGCCGTAGTTGCCCTCACCGAAGAGATGTCCCTCAACGCGATGAGCATAACCGCCAAACTCGCTGATAACTATAGGCTTTTTACCCAGCCTGCCGATCTTCACCTTCTTAAAGTATACGTGACGGGAGTCAACGTCACTGCGCTTTCTCCAGAACCAGCCGGAGGTAGCGTCGTAAATTCTCGATGGATCCTGCTTTTTTGCCTCGTCGTACATCTTGTCGGCTGAGAACTGTCCCCAGCCCTCGTTGAAGATGGTATAATACATAACCGAAGGGAAGAAGTGCAGATGATCTATCGTACCGTGCATATCTCGAATAAATATCTCCTGCGTTTTCTTATCCTTGTGCCTGAAAAGAATAGGCAGACGCTTAAACCCAACTGTGGGCAGGGCGGTGTCGATAAACCAGGAGTAATCCGAGTTGTTTACCATATCCTGGAATACTACGATACCGTATCTGTCACAGAGATTATAAAATATCTCGGGCTCGATCTTAATATGCTTTCGCAGCATATTGAAGCCCATTTTCTTGGTCTTAACGATATCGTCCTCATAGCCGTGATATGTGGCAGGCAGGAAAATACCGTCGGGATAATATCCCTGGTCAAGCAGACCGTTGAAAAGATAGGGCTTGCCGTTAAGTGTAAGTCTGGGAATACCCTTGACATTCTTTATTCCTATCTCACGAAGGGCAAAGTAGCTTTCGATCTTGTCCTCTCCTGCCTCAACGGTGAAGTGGTAGAGGTGGGGATCCTCGGGAGTCCAGAGGTGCTTGTCAACGGGCGAAACAGTGATCTCCTTTCCTTCAAACTCGTATTCTCCGCCATCCTTGAGGGTGAGCTTTTTTTTCAGCGCACCGCCCTTTATCTCAATCTTCACGTTGTTTACGGTGGGTGTCACCTTGATACTCTTGATATACTTCTCGGGCACCGATTCAAGCCAGACCGTTTGCCATATACCACTGATAGGAGTATACCACATTCCGCCGCGATCCTTCTTTTGCTTTCCGTAAGGATAAAGTCCCGAAAGATCGTCCTTTACCTTAACATAAATCTCGTTTTCTCCATCCTGAAGAAGCTCTGTTATATCAGCTTTGAAGGGCAGATAGCCTCCGTCGTGAGACACCGCGTGAGAACCGTTTACGTATACGCTGCAGATGTTGTCTACTGCGCCGAAGTGAAGAATAACTCTGCCTTTATTAAACCCCTTGGGCAAAGAAAAGCTGCGTCTGTAATGAAGAACGCTGCCGACGGGCAAATTTCTTTCAATTTCCGATGCGGGGCTCTCGGGAGGGAAGGGAACGAGAATCTTCTCGTTAAAATCGCCTCTTTCTTCTGTCGCACTGACCAAAAAATCCCATTCGCCGTTTAGGCAGATATAGGAGTCGCGCACCATAGAGGGACGGGGATAGATAGCCCAGGGCATTTTTTTGTCCATCTCCTCCATATACTCGGTGGTAAGGGAGGTGTATTTGCTTTCACTCATAATGCTTCCTCTTTAATTTACAAAAGTATTATATATTATTTTATCATTTAATTAAAAGAAATACAATAGCTTTTAATGATTTATTATCAAAATACGCCTTCTTTTATTGACAATAAACAAAATTTCAGCAGATTTTTCTAACTTGTGACAAATCCAAAATCCCTAAAAAACATTGAAAAAGATTTTCGATTATGATATAATATATAATGTTGATTTATTTTCATTTTTCATAAAGCTTTTTTAACGTGAAAGGATGTGATAAAAATGTTTAGAGAGGGATTTGATAACGATAAATACAGAAAGCTTCAATCCCAGAAGATCAAGGAGCGCATCTCGCTCTTCGGCGAGAGGCTTTATCTTGAATTCGGCGGAAAGATATTTGACGATTTTCACGCATCTCGCGTGCTTCCTGGCTTTGCTCCCGACAGTAAGATAAAGATGCTTATTGAACTGAAGGACGACGCGGAGATCATCGTTTCTATAAATGCAGAGGATATTGAGAAAAACAAGGTCAGAGGCGACCTTGGTATCACCTACGATCACGACGTTCTTCGTCACATAGACGCATTCCGCGGATACGGACTTTTTGTCAGCGCAGTGGTTATGACCAGATACACCGCCAGTCCCGCTGCCGAGGCATTTAAAAACAAGCTTGAGAACCTTGGTCTTAAGGTCTATAAGCATTACGACATAGCAGGCTACCCTCACAACGTTCCGCTTATTTTGTCCGAGGGCGGATTTGGCAAAAATGAATACGTAGAAGCAACCAGATCTATCGTGGTCGTTACCGCACCGGGTCCCGGCTCGGGAAAGATGGCTACCTGCCTCTCGCAGATCTATCACGAGAGCAGAATGAGACGCAAGTCGGGATATGCGAAGTTTGAGACCTTCCCCGTGTGGAATCTTCCTCTCGGTCATCCTGTAAACCTTGCTTATGAGGCGGCTACGGCAGACCTTGCCGACGTAAATATGATCGACCACTTCCACCTTGAGGCATACGGCAGTATGGCGGTTAACTATAACAGAGACGTTGAGGTTTTCCCCGTGCTTCGCTCTATGCTGAAGGGAATTCTTGGCGAATGCCCCTATAAGTCGCCCACCGATATGGGCGTAAATATGGTAGGTCATTGTATTTTCGACGAGGAGGCTGTCTGCGATGCCGCAAAGCAGGAGATCATCAGAAGATATTACAACGCCCTCTGCGACAGAAGAAAGGGAAATGGCAACGATAACGAGATCGATAAGCTTGAGCTGTTGATGCAGAAGGTTTCTGCCACAGTAGATCAGGACAGAAAATGCGTTGGCGCTGCTAATCTTAAGGCAGAAGAGACGGATTCTCCCGCCGTGGCGATCGAGCTTAACGACGGAAGAATAGTCACGGGTAAGACAAGCTCGCTACTCGGAGCCTCAAGCGCGGCTCTCCTTAACGCCATCAAGGCGGTGGCGGGTATTCCTGATGCCATAGACGTTATCTCTCCCGAAGTCATAGAGCCTATTCAAAAGCTCAAGACCGCATATCTTGGCAACCACAATCCAAGACATCATACCGACGAGGTGCTTGTCGCGCTCTCGGTTTCCGCGGTAAATAACCCCTGCGCCAAGATGGCGTTTGAGGCAATTCCCCGTCTTAAATATGCCGAGGTGCATTCTACCGTTATCCTCTCGCAGATCGATGCGTCTACCTTCCGCAAGTTGGGTATGAACCTATCCTGCGAGCCTAAATATCAAACCAAAAAGCTGTTTCACGGCTAAAGAAAGGATTTTGTTATGGAATTCAGTGTTAACCATCCAATACTCTTCCTCCTGGTCGGAATCATCATTGCAGCCGTTCTTGGTCAGTCTATCTATTTCCTTGTGAAGTCGGTAAGACGGGCAAAGGCGACAAATATGGATATGACCAAGATCAAGAAGACAATTATCACCGCTGCTATCTTTACGGTAGCGCCCGCTATTGCTATAGTTATTACGGTAATTTCTCTTTCCCAGTCTCTTGGCATCGCTCTGCCTTGGCTTCGCCTTTCGGTAGTCGGCTCGCTTTCCTATGAGGCTATCGCCGCTGCCAATGCTGCCAGCGGTATGGGTACAACTCTTGCTGCTCTTGCAGGCAATATGACCGCATCTCAGTACGTCACTATCGCAATCGTTATGACCGTTTCCATTATGGTTGGCATCTGGCTCGTTCCCGTGGTTGCGAAGAAGTATCAGAGCGGACTTATGAAGTTCGAGAATAAGGACAAGAAGTGGAGCGACATTCTCCAGAACTCTCTATTTATCGGTATGATCTCCGCTTTCGTTGGCTTCGTATTCTGTGACGTTAGCCGTCTTTGGAGCGAGAGCGCAAGGATTGTCGAGGTTGAGGATAAGGTGACGGGTGTCACCGAAACGGTCACCTACAGCGCTACGTCGGGCCTTGTTCCCGTTATCGTTATGGCTGTTGCCGCTATCTGCATGTGCCTCTGCGGTCTGCTTATCAATAAGCTTAAATGGAAGTGGGTAAACGACTATGCGCTTCCTATCTGTATGGTTATCGGAATGCTTGTTGCTATTCCTATCACGGCATGGCTCGGTTAAAGGAGGTGTAGATATGAAGAATAATAAAAATCTTACATATATGGACAGTGTTCATCGCGACGGTACTATCTGGAACATCTCTATGATGATCCTTTTGATTCTTTTTCCCGTAGCAGTATGTCTTATCTTCAGCGCTGCTCCCGATTGGGAGGGTGTTGGCCTTGGTCTCGTTGCTACAGCTCCCATGTATTGGGCGGTTGGTATCGTTGAGGTTATAACCTTTATTCCTATGCTCGGCGCAGGCGGATCCTACCTCTCCTTCGTTACCGGAAATATCTCTAACCTTAAGCTTCCTTGCGCGATCAACGCGCTTGAAAACGCAAAGGTTGATGCGAAGAGCGAGGAGGGCGAGATAGTTTCTACCATCGCTATATCCGTTTCCTCTATCGTCACTATCGTGATCATCGCCCTTGGTGTGCTTCTTATCATTCCGCTTCAGCCCCTGCTTGAGAGCCCCGTGCTTAAGCCCGCGTTTGATCAGATGCTCCCCGCACTCTTCGGTGCGCTCGGCGTTGCTCTTATCTCTAAGAACTGGAAGATCGCTATAGCCCCCATTGCTCTTATGCTTGTGCTTTTCGTGTTTGTTCCCGCACTCAACTCTGGATCGGTTGGTATTATGGTGCCCGTAGGCGTCGTATTCACTATTCTCGTGTCCCGTATCCTATATAAGAAGGGAATTATTTAATATGTGGGCTATTCCTGTTGCTATAATTATTGTTATCTTTATTGCGGTAATTCTTATCCGCACACTGTGCTTTGTTCCCGCTAAGGAAGAGCGCGCTGCCGCAGCTCCCGTGTACGTAAACGGTGAGAAGGCGGCTCACGATCTTGCCGAGATGATAAAGTGCAAGACTATATCTCACCGCGACGCATCTCTTGATGATGTAGCGGAGTTTGAAAAGTTTGAGAAGCTTCTGCCCAATCTTTTTCCCGCGGTTTTTGAAAAATGCTCTTATGAGAAGGTTGGTGACCGTGGCATACTTATCAGATGGCGCGGTAAGTCGGTAGATTCTCCAAGCGTATATATGGCTCATTACGATGTGGTGAGCGTGGAGCAGGAGGATTGGGAAAAGGATGCCTTTTCAGGCATTATTGAGAACGGTGTTCTCTGGGGACGCGGAACCCTTGACACCAAGGGAACCGTCAACGGTATTCTCCAGGCGGCAGAGTCGCTTATTGGTGAGGGCTTTGTTCCCGAGCACGACGTTTACTTTGCCTTTGGAGGAAACGAGGAGGTCAACGGAGACGGCGCTCTCGGTATCGTTAATCTCTTCAAGGAGCGCGGCATCACTCCCGGTCTTGTGCTTGACGAGGGTGGCGCGGTATGTACGGGTGTATTCCCCGGTGTGACGAAGCCTATTGCCCTCATCGGTACTGGCGAAAAGGGACAGCTTAATATTCAGTACACCGTAAAGGGCGGTGGAGGCCATTCCTCCTCCCCTAAGGCTGGCGGTCCTATTGCCAGACTTTCAAAGGCTTGCCTTAACGTAGAGAAATCCTCGTTCAAATACACCTTGACCCCTCCGACTAAGGCTCTGTTTAATACAGCAGGCAGACATTCTACCTTCCTTTACCGTATGATCTTTGCAAATCAGTGGTGCTTTGGTCCGGTTCTCGGACTTTATGCAAAGCTTTCCGGTGGCGAGTTTAATGCTGTCGTGCGTACAACCACAGCATTTACTCAGATGAGCGGCTCTAAGGGAGCAAACGTTATCCCTGCCGATGCACGTATGGTTTCTAACCACCGCATTATCCCCGGTGAGAACGTTGAGAGCGTTGTTGCCCACGTAACCAAGGCAGTCAATGATGAAAAGGTGCAGGTAAGCGTTATCAACGGCATCAATCCCTCGGTTATTTCGAGAACCGATTGCGAGGGCTATGAGCGAGTTTGCGATGCGGTTGCTGATACCTGGCAGGATGCTATCGTTTCTCCATACCTTATGGTTGCGGGCTCGGATTCGCGCCATTGGGGAGCTATCTCCGACAGAGTTTATCGCTTCTCGGCTATGGCTCTCTCCAAGGAGGAGCGCGGTATGATCCACGGCAACAACGAGCGCATTCCCCTTGCCACCATCTCAAGAACCGTCGAGTTCTATATCAGAATAATGAGAAAGTCTTAAAATAACAAAAAGCGTTTCCGTTTTGGAAACGCTTTTTTATATAACAATATTATTTTGTCAGCTCGTAAAATGCTACAGCACCTGCCGCCGCCACGTTCAGCGAGTCAACTCCGTGCCTCATAGGTATTCTTACCGTGTAGTCACAGCTTGCGATAGTGTTTTTGTTGAGACCGTCACCCTCAGTACCGAGAATTATAGCCAATTTTTCCTCAGCCTTGAGTTTGGGATCGTCAATGCTCACCGACTTGTCTGTCAGCGCCATTGCCACGGTCTTAAAGCCAAGTTCCTTTAATTGCTCAAGTCCTTTTTCGGGCCAATCTGCAGGCGTATCACCTATTCTTGTCCAAGGAACGAGGAAAACCGTTCCCATGCTCACTCTAACGGCACGTCTGCATAGAGGATCGCAGCAGGTAGGTGTGACAAGCACCGCGTCTATTCCAAGCGCGGCAGCCGAGCGAAACAGCGCGCCGATATTGGTGGAATCCGCCACTGCCTCAAGCACCGCCACTCGCCTTGCATTCTTCAGCAGCTCCTCGAGGTCGTGCAGGGCAGGCCGCCTCATAGCGCACAGAGCGCCGCGCGTCAGCTCAAATCCCGTCATTTTGGTAAGCAGCTCGCGGCTGGCGGTATATACGGGAATATCACCGCATTTTTCTATAATCCTATCAACCGCCCCACCGAGCAGTCTTTCATCTGTCAGTATAGAAACAGGCTCACAGCCACCCTGCATTGCCACTTCAATTACCGTGGGGCTCTCTGCGATAAATATGCCCTTTTCGGGCTCAAGCTTGTTTCTCAGCTGCGCTCCCGTCAAACGCACGTACACGTCAAGCGCAGAATCGCTGAAGTCGGTTATATGTATTATGTTTGCCATATTTTGCTCCTTATTAAAAATCCGACAAGCCGAAACTCGTCGGATTTTGGCCTACCCGATAGGATTCGAACCTACGATCTTGCGAGTCGGAGTCGCATGCGTTATCCAGCTACGCTACGGGTAGTTATTATTTAGTTTCAGAGTTTGCCGCTCGGGATATTGTATGCGGTAATTCCGCTTCCTGTACTACTCGCACGTACCATCTCCTCGCACGGCAATATACCGCAAGCGGTATGCGGAGTCTTGCGCGCTATCCAGCTTTCCTCTGGAAACATAGTCGCATATCTCGGTTCGGTACACTCGCCTCACTCTGCTCCTTGTTTCTGCGCACTCGCTACGACTAAAACAGTTATCAACTGTTTTAGTCTGCTCACCACGGGTAGATTTAAACGAGATTATTGTATCATTTTTATTCTTTCTTGTCAATAGTTGAACGTTAAAAGTTTTATTACTTGAAAAATAAAATGTTATGTGTTATAATACTAATATCAAAAAAATACTAACCTTGTCGAAAGGAAAGAATATGAACGTCTTAGTAATCAACGGCAGCCCTAAGGGCAAGTACAGTATAACTCTGCAGACCATTCACTTTCTTGAGAGAAAGTTCCCCGAGCATAGCTTCACCGTCCTTAACGCGGGACAGACTATCCGCGCCATTGAGAAGGACTTTACTAAATCCCGTGAGCTTCTGCTCGGCGCAGACGCTATTCTTTTCTCCTATCCTGTGTACACCTTTATCGCCCCCTGCCAGCTCCACCGTTTTATAGAGCTTATGAAGGCAGACGGAGTTGATCTCAGCGGCAAGCCTGCAACACAGATAACCACCTCAAAGCACTTCTATGATATCACCGCACATAAGTATATAGAGGACAACTGCCATGACCTTGGCTTAAACTACGTCAAGGGACTTTCCGCAGATATGGACGATCTGCTGAAGGAGGAGGGCAGGGAGGTTGCCGAAAAGTTCTTTGCGCACTTCCTATGGTGTTGTGAGAACGGCATTTTCGAGAAGCGCCCAGCGCGTCCGTCAAACTACAATCAGGTAGCGGCCACTCCCTGTGAGGAAAAAGCTAAGGAAAAGCGAGACGTCGTTATTATCACCGACAACACCGACGAAAATTCAAATCTTGCCCGAATGATAAACCGCTTCCGCGCGGCGCTCCCCTATGAGAGCAGAATCGTGAATATTGCCGAATATCCCTTCCAGGGCGGATGCCTTGGTTGCTTTAACTGCGCCGTATCGGCAAAGTGCGTTTATAAGGACGGCTTTGACGAGTTCCTTCGCAATAACATTCAGACTGCAGACTCTATAGTATATGCCTTCGCCGTACGCGATCACTCTATGGGCTCGAGATTTAAAATGTACGATGACCGTAATTTCTGCAACGGTCACCGCACCGTCACCGTAGGTATGCCCGTCGGCTATCTTGTAAGTGGCGAGCTTTCGGCAGAGGAAAACCTCCGCAACATAATTGAGGCGCGCGCCGAGGTTGGTCACAACTTCCTTGCAGGCGTTGCCACCGACGAGAGTGATCCTGACAGAGAGATCGACGCCCTCGCCGCCCAGCTTGACTACGCCTTAAAGAATAAGTACGTCCCCACCCAGAACTTCTGGGGCATCGGTGGTATGAAGATATTCCGCGACCTTATCTATAAGATGCAGGGTATGATGCGCGCCGATCATAAGTTCTATAAGAAGGGCGGATATTATAAGGACTTCCCCCAGCGCGATAAGGGAACCATCATCAAGATGTATCTCGTCGGCGCACTTTTAGCAAACGAGAAGATCCGCAAGAAAATGGGTAACGCTATGAACGACGGAATGCTTATGCCCTATAAGAAAATGTTCGACCAAATGGACAAAAAGAATAAATAAAAGAAAAAAACCACGGCAGACCTGCCGTGGTTTTCTTTTGAATTAATAATAGATCCAATTTAGTGGAATCAGAAAAGTATACGGTGCTGTAAAGATTGCAAGATGCATTGCCATTCTGAGCCTCGTTCCTTTTTCATAGCTTTTAAAGCTTATGGCGTAGTTAAAAATAAAAATGAATATCGCCGATATAAGCAAAGCGGGTATGGTGAGGAAGAGCTCATCTCCACGTATATCAAGCTTAAAGAAGTACATAGCTCCGAAAATACACAGAGCACCAATAATGTCGGCTATAAAGCCGAATATCCATACCTTCAGTATGCTTTTCTTATACAATGTCTTTTTGTTTGCAATTTTCATTGCACGCATGGAGATAAGAATTACGATACTGTCAACGATAAAGTTGATAGGCAGAGCCACCATCCACGCAGTTGGCATCAGCAGAATCATCCATATAGGGAAGAATATGTTATAAAGCCTTGTTTCCTTGCTACTCATTGTTTTTCTCTCCATTTCTCATATTCCGTAAGCGCTATCCATTCGCGGTAGTACGCTCCGTAGCGCATCTCGTTTATGTCCTTGTAGCTTTCGTATGTGCTGAAAATACGTACAGCCTCCTCAAAATCCACCCACACAGGCTCAAGCCCTGTTTTTATTTCGTTTTCGGTCAGTCTTTGCTTGCACTCTCCTACGAATTCACAGAGAAAATAATGGCTCTTGAAGTAATATTCGTGATAGTATTCCTCCAGTGTCAGATAATGAGTGTGCGGATCAATCAGAATACCCGTTTCCTCGGCAAGCTCGCGCTCACAGCATTCGACAAGAGCTTCTCCCGCCTCAAGTCCGCCACCTGGTATCAGATACTGATCCTCATTTCTATAGTAGCTGAGCAGTATTTTTCCGCCGCGGATAAGTATACCGCGACAGCCCTCTACGGTTTTCGTGTAAACGGGCTCTCTGTCATCGCCCAAGATCTCTATTGTTTTCATAATAACTTACCCATAAACTTATCGATTTGTGACAGAATTTTTTCGTCCGTCTGATAGGAAAAGTCGTTGGCGTTTATATTAAGAATATTGCCAAAGGTCTTTTCCTTTCTGCCTTTCTCAATATAATATTCAAGACTGTCATAGCCCTCAAAGCCCGAGATATGCACGGGGTGACGGTTCTCGTTCTCGATTCGGTTGACAAACCTGCCGTATATGATCTCCATATCCGCCCGAAGCACCAGAGTCAGCACCTCATATCCAGCATTGCCTGCGATTTCCTGCAGCTTCGCCATTTCCCGTTCCTTGAAGTTTGCCTCCAAAATAACATCCTTGCCGAGCATCGCCAGCTCGGAAAATCCGTAGGCCATCAGTTCCATAGTAGCCGCCGAAAGTCTCAGGTTCTCCTCCCGATCCTTAAAGCCGATGGTGTCCCCAAGAACCTCCTTGATCCTGTCCTTATACATCACGGTGACGCCGTATCTTTGCGACAGTATCCCCGCAAATCTGGACTTTCCAGTTGCCAGGTCGCCGGTTATCAGTAAAAGCTTTTTCATTTTTTCATCTCCATGTAGGGAAGTACTTCAAAGCCGTTTTTTCTATAAACCTTTATGGCGCGCTCATTATCCTCTTCTACTTCAAGGCGGAGAACAGAACGAGGATATTTTTCTTCAACAAGGTTAAAGAACGCGCTTCCGATACCTCTGCCACGAAAAGCTTCTTTTATGTACAGATCTTCGATCCATATACAACTTTTGCCAAACTCTGTAGAAAAGCTTTTTGCCAGCATTCCGTATCCTACAACCTCGCCCAGCACCTCGAAAATGTACCCCTCAAGGTATGGGAGTCAGCCAC
>JAFWXZ010000077.1 GCA_017522795.1 Clostridia bacterium
AATTTATCGAGGCGCATTGATTAGCCGTTAACCTGATCCTTAAGAACCTTGGAAGCGGAGAAAGAGGGCTTCTTGCAAGCATCGATCTTGATAACCTCACCGGTCTTGGGATTGCGGCCTTCTCTTGCAGCTACTTCCTTAACCTCGAAGGTACCGAAGCCGATAAGCTGAACCTTGTCACCATTCTTAAGTGCGTTTGCAATAGCAGCAAGAGTAGCGTTTACAGCTTCCTCAGCCTGCTTTTTGTTAAGGTTGGTTTCTGCTGCTACTACGTTTACGAGATCTGTCTTGTTCATTGGTTTATACATCCTTTCAAATTTGTTTTTCAACCAATTTTATTATATCAAGTATTTTCAAATAAAGTCAAGTATTATCAAGGCTTTTTTTCTTTTTATAATTACAGATTTCGTCCAATTTTATAATTTTTTTATCATGTTTTTGTATATTTTGCTAATTCCCCCATTTTTTTCAATGACAAAATACCGAAAAACGTAAGCAATCCAAGGTAAATCAAGGCGGCAAGGGCTATTGAGATCAGAATAAGCGCGCGTCCGTCGATAAGAAAATAAAGCCAATCATAAACTGCTCTTGCAAGCATTATTGCAGCGATAGCCACGAGATATGGCGGCAGGTATGTTTTGATTATCGGCAGGCTTCGTTTAAAGCGTATGCCATAAATAATCAATGAAATCAAAAGTGATATCGTATATGTAGCAAAAGTGCCGATAGGCGCGCCAAGTATGCCAAGATCGGTTTTCGTGATAAGAACAAGACTGACGATAACCTTTGCAATACTACCGAAAATCATAGAAACAAGGGGTGATTTAACTCTACCCTGTGCCTCAAGGGCGGTGTTTGTGACAAGAAGTAACGAGGAAAAAGGTATAGCGGGGGCGATGAGAACAAGAAGTGATGCACCGAGTTTAACTTCCGAACTGGGAAACAAAAGTCCGAGTATCTCCTTTGCAAAAACAACCATACCGACTGTCATTGGTGCAGACAAAATCGCCGTAAAATCAAGAGAACTTCGCTCTGCCCTTATCAGTCCTTCTGTATCACCGCTTGCAGCGCATCTTGTAAGTATTGGAAGATAGGCGACAGATACAGGTGTTATAATCGAAACCGCAAGGTTAAACATAGGCACAGCAAGGGTTGTGTAGTTACCGTACAAAGCGCTCGCCTCGCTCTCCGCGTAGCCTACTTCGGTAAGGCTTCGCATAATCAGACCAAGGTCGATTATATTTGTCATACTCATTATCGCAGCGCTTACGGTAATGGGAACCGATATAAAAAGTATACGCTTTATTATTTCCCTATTTGCCTGCTTGCTTTCTTTCTGCCCTGTTTTTTCATTCTTTATCTTAATTTTTGAGCAAATGAAAAGATACAGTAGGCCGAGTCCTGCGCCAAGGGTGACACCTAAGATCGTCATAGCAGATATTATCTCGAGGGGCATATTCATCCCCTTGCCAACCATCGCAAAAAGCAAGCCTATTGCCAGCTTTCCCGCCCCCTCGATCACCTGTGAAACTGCCACGTCAAGCAGTAGCATATTTGCGCTTAGATAACCTCGGATAACCCCTGCAAGCGAGATGAATATAATAGACGGTGCAATGGCAAGCATTGTGTAAGCCGATCGGCTGTTGCCTATAACAACCGCAAGAGGAGCGGAAAAGATAATAAAAACCGCAGTCAGTATAGCCCCAAGTGATAAAAACAGTATCGAAGCTATCCGTACGATTTTTCTTTCAATATCCGCCCTACCTGCTGCCTTTGCCTCTGAGACGAGTATCATCACCGCCTTTGGAACTCCCGCTGTGCAAAGCAGATAAAAGAAGGCGTATACGGTATACGCCGAGTTGAAATATCCCATTCCCTCATCCCCGAGAATTGAGGCAAGAGGTATCTTGTATATAAGTCCAAGCAGCTTTACCACAAGGCTTGAAACCGTCAGCGACAGAGTTCCTCCGAGAAGTCCCGAAAGCAGCTCTCCGCCAACCTTTTTTTTACCAACAATCTGCATTTTTCCTCCAACAATAAAGAAAAGACTCACTAAAATATATTAGCAAGTCTCTCTTTTTATAATATTATTGAAGAAAAATCATTTCTCGATGCCGAAGAACTCGAATATCTGCTCTTTATTCTTCTCTCGTCTGCCATAGCCGTTCTCATCCGACTCCTCTGCCTCGCGAAGATACTCGTAAGGGTATTTGGGGCGGAAAAGACGCATGATCTTAGGATCGACGCCAAACTCGCCCTCAAACTTGACAAGCTTTGTCACAGCGCCCGCACCGACGGCGAAGATTGTCTGGAACTCCTCCATCATATACACGTTGTAGAGTCCCTCGTGCCCCTCGATCGAGAAGCCAACGTTCTCAAGATTACCGACAGTATTCTTCTGCCTGTACATATAATATGGCTTGTAGCCGGCAAATTTGGTCTTTAGCTGCGAGTAGGACACGCTCTTTGCCGCGTCACCGCCCGAGAGCGAATAGACGCTGGAGTTATTTCTAAGGGCGTCCGACGCCTTCTTTACGCAGAAGGTGTGAACGGTTATATTGGTAGGCGCAAGCTCAATGATCCTATCAACAGTCTCGGAGAAATTCTGAAAATCATCGCCGGGCAGACCTGCAATAAGGTCAACGTTGATATCGCGGAAGCCAACCTCCTTAGCCAAAGCATACGCCTTAAAGAAGTCATCAACGGTATGACGTCTGCCTATCTCGCGGAGTATATCATCGTTTAAGGTCTGGGGATTTACGCTGACACGGCTGACACCGTACTCCTTCGCCACTTCAAGCTTTTCCCTCGTGATAGTATCGGGACGTCCCGCCTCGAGAGTAAATTCAAGAAGCGAGTTGGTATCCACGTGCTCGCTGATCTTTGACAGCAGGCGACGCAGCTGATGCGCGCTAAGAGTGGTAGGAGTTCCGCCTCCGATATAAACGGTGGTAAGCCTCATTCCAAGCCGCTTTATGGTATCAAAGGTGTCCTCAAGATCAATAAGCATAGCATCAAGATAATCGTCCACCATAGACAAAAGTCGCTTTGTCGTATAGGAAACGAAGCTACAGTAGGCGCATCTTGAAGGACAGAACGGAATTGAAATATAGAGCGAGCAGGTGTCGCGGTGAGTTTTTTTCAGTATCTTCATCTCGGCTGATGCCACCGAAACGGCAAGCGCCGCCTTCTGCGGATTTAAGAAATATTCGTCGCGCAGAGCCTTTTTAGCCATAATCTTTCCCTTGCCGAGTCTGAGAATAGAGTTAGCCACCTTTGCGGGACGAACACCCGTCAGGATTCCCCAGGGGGGAGTATGTCCGAGCAGCTCTTTACCTGCGGCAAAAATAGCCTTACCCACCGCAATAGCCTCGTGGGTGGCAAAGGTGATCTCCTCGGCAAGCGAAACGCTCTCTGTGGACTCGCAGAGCTTGTCGTTAAGCTTTATAGAGGCAAAGGCGGTCACAAGACCTGCCGCCTCGTCGCGACAGACCTCCACGTTTACCTCGGGAACGCCCTCGCAGGGCAGCTCGTTCTCGCCAAAGGTTGCCCCCGGGAAGAACACCATACACAGCGTCTGTACGTAATATTTATTTATGTCACCACTAATTCGTAAGATCATAAATCCAAATCCTTAAAAGTTATATCAATTTATGAGTTATTTTCTCAAAACGGCAGAATCCATCACAATTGTGACTGGACCGTCGGTAGACATCTCGGTGCGCATATCCGCGCCGAAAACACCGCTCTCACACTTACCTATCCTGTCCGAAAGCTCGGAGATAAAGAACTCGTAAAGCTCGTTTGCAACAGCAGGAGGCGCGGAGTTAAGATAATCGGGACGGTTGCCGTGAGCGTAATTTGCGTGGAGCGTGAAGTTTGAAACCACAAGCGCCCTGCCCCCTACATCCTTGACGGAAAGGTTCATTTTCCCGTTTTCATCCGAGAAAATACGTAGCTTTGAAATCTTCTCAGCAAGCAAGGTGGCATCCTTTTTATCATCGCCCACCTTTACTCCGAGAAGCAGATAAAGTCCCTTATCAATGCTACCCGAAAGAGTGCCGTCCGCATAGACAGTAGCCGAAAAAACTCGTTGAATTACACAAACCATATACGACTCCTATCAGTTCATAAATCCGCGTTTTACGGAGATAATCTTGGGCAGAGAGCGCAAACGAGACACAATGGAATCATAATGTGATACGTTGCGACAGCCAACCACGATATTTATAGTCATCTCCCCGTCCTTACTCGGCTGAGTATTGATCTGGGAAATAGAAACCTTCATATCGGCAAGAGCCATAGATATTCCTGCCAGAACTCCGATGCCGTCCTCTGCTCCGATCTGGATCATAGCCTCGTAAAGAGGGCTCTGCGCAGACTCTGTCTGCTCCCACTCGGCGCGAACCCAACGGGCGAGGTTATCCTCGTTTCCGCGGGAAGCAATAACGTTGGGACAGTCTGCCTTATGCACCGAAACACCAAAGCCACGGGTAACGAAACCGACGATGCGGTCGCCGGGCAAGGGATTACAGCACTTAGCAAATTTTACGGCATAGCCTGACTCACCGTCGATAATGATACCGCCCGTCTTATGCTTGCGCTTATTTACCTCGGTAAGCTTAACCTTGGCAAGCTCATCCTCTGTGGTGAGAGGTCCTTCCTCCTCGGCGCGAAGCTTCTCGATCTCGTCCTTGATCTTAGGAATAAATCTTGAGAGCGAAAGACCGCCAAAGCCTATGGTATTATAGAAGTCATCCGCTGAGATTATGCTCGCTCTCGCAGCTATAACCGAAACTATATCGTTAATCTGAGAATCGGTGATCTGCTTATAAATACGCTTTATTTCGCGCTCTACCTCGGTCTTACCGACGATAATATTCTCAGCTCGCTTCTCCTTTTTAAACCACTGTCTGATCTTGCTCCTCGCCTGACCTGTCTTAACGATCTTGAGCCAATCTCGGCTGGGGCCCTTTGAGGAACCCGAGGTTACGATCTCGATAATATCGCCGTTTGCGGGAACCTTATCAATAGGAACGATAACGCCGTTGATCTTCGCACCCGTCATCTTATTACCTACGGCAGAATGTATAGCGTAAGCAAAGTCGATTACAGTCGAGCCAAGGGGGAGCGAAATAACGTCGCCCTTCGGGGTAAATACAAAGGTCTCGTCATGGAAAATATCCGTCTTGAAGGAGTGAATAAACTCATCGGGATCGCGGGTGCTTTCATCCGACTCAAGAAGCTGGGCAATCCAGCGAAGCTTTTCGTCAATGTTAGAGCCCGAACCGGCGCCCGACTTATACTTCCAGTGCGCCGCGATACCGTACTGCGCCTCCTCGTGCATCTGCTTGGTACGGATCTGCACCTCAAAGGGGATGCCGCTATGACCGATGACGGTGGTGTGGAGCGAACGGTATAGGTTGGGCTTAGGAGTGGAGATATAGTCCTTAAAGCGACCGGGAATAGACTTGAACAGCTCGTGGACAAGGCCGAGAGCTGTATAGCACTCAAGCTCGGTGTCAACTATAACGCGAACTGCGTAGAAGTCGTAGATCTCGTCAAAAGCCTTGTTCTGCGAGTACATCTTTCGGTAAAGGCTATAAACCGACTTTACTCGTCCCTCGAGAACAAATGAAATATTATTTTCGGTGAGCTTCTCTGCAATGATAGCCTTCGCCACGTCAATAAAATCACCGCTTCTACCAAACTTCTTCTCGATCTCTGCCTGAACCTCCTGATAACCTACGGTATCGAGGTAATAAAGACTTATATTCTCAAGCTCCTGCTTGATTCGCTGAATACCGAGACGGTGAGCGAGGGGAGCGTAAATATACATCGTCTCAAGAGCGATGGCGCGCTGGCGATCCTCCTTCTTTGCAGAGAGAGTACGCATATTATGAAGTCTGTCGCAGAGCTTGATGAAGATAACTCTGATGTCCTTGTTCATAGCGAGAAGCATCTTACGGATGTTCTCAATATGCGCCTCCTCCTTATCGGCAACCTGCACCTGAATTATCTTCGTCAGGCCGTCGACAAGCATAGAAACGTCCTTGCCAAACATCTTGGCAATAGTCTCAAGATTAGTCTTGTCCGAGCAGTCCTCGACGGTATCATGAAGCAGAGCCGCACAGATAGAGTCGGTGTCAAGACCAAGCTCGGCAACGATCCTTGCAACCGCTACGGGATGGCTGATGTATGGCTCGCCGCTCTGGCGCATCTGTCCCTCGTGAAGCTTATCAGCGTAATAATACGCCTCGGTTATTTTTGCAAGATCGTAGTATTTTTCATTCTTCCCGAGATATTCGAGAAGAGATTGCATTCCTTCGTACATAATAAAACCTGTGATCAACCACGGCTCATCTGCGAGCGAAGACGGCGAAGAAGAGTTGATTTATCAAGCTTCGCCTTCGTGGTGGAATAATGTAATTTGAATTTATAGACCTCGTCGGAGAGATCCTCGATGGATACTATATTAAGCTCTTTAAAGACCATAATAATGACCTTGAGCTTCGCGTAATTGATAGAAACCGAGCTGTCCGAGCCTTTGATACGCGAGAGAATATCTCTGTGCTTCAGCACATCGATGCCCGAGCGCACGGAGGCTTGAACAAGTCTGTAAACGGCGGCAAAATCCTCTCTCGAGGGGATAACGTCCTCCTCGGGAGTAAAGGGCGCTCCGCATCTTATTTCCTCAAAGCGATCAAGCTCCTCGCGCTGCTTTTCCTTCTCGCTTACAGAGGGCTTGAGATCACGAACGATAAGCTGCGCGCTCTCTCTGCCGCCCCACTCGTTAAGGTCAAGGTTAAACATAACGTCTACCTTATCGCCAACGTAAACGCCAAGGCTATCGGGAGAGTTAGAGAAATACATAGCTGAAAGAGTGTATCTGCCGTTACCGAGCGAAAGCCTGGTGTGCTTGCCATCACTGATGCCGTTGATGTCGTTTACGGTCACACCGCGAAGGACAAAAACTGGAATAGGGTTGGAAACGCCGTAGGGCTCGAGAAGCTGAATTCCCTTCGCCAGCGCAACGTTTACATCACCGAAGTCAAGCTCGCAGTCCGCCTCCACCGTCTGGACCATATCCTTTTCGGTAAGATTTGCTCGGGCGTACTCGTTTATAAGTCGTCTGAAGTTATCAAGCTCGGCTCTCGTCACCGAAAGGCCTGCGGCAAGCTCGTGTCCGCCAAATTTAACCAAATGCTCCTGGCAATAGCAGAGAGCATCCACAAGATTCATACCCTTGATGCTTCTGCCCGACCCCTTTCCCATATGCTCCATATGGGGGGTTCCCTCCTCGTTGCCCTCAAAGGACACGAGAATAGCGGGGCGGGTGTATCTCTCGGTAATGCGGGATGCAACGATACCAATAACACCGTGGTGCCAGGTATCCGCGTCAAGAACGATAACGGGATTCTTTTCGATATCGTACTGTCCGATCTTCTCGTATGCCTCCTGCATAATCTTGTTTTCCTCTGCCTGACGCTCCTTGTTGGTGCGGCAAAGCTCCTCAGCGATCTCCTTTGCACGACGGGGATCGTTCGACAGGAACAGCTCAACGGCGAGAGACGCCTCCTTGATTCTGCCCGCGGCGTTGATCCTTGGCGCGATGGTATAGCCTATGTAGCCCGAGGTAATTTTAGTCTTTTTCTTTCTCTGCGCCGAGCGCTGCGCATCGTTCTTTGCAGACGCCGCCTCGATAAGCGCGGCAAGTCCTACGCGCCCCGTATTTTCGATCATAGCAAGACCGTATCTCACTATAATCCTGTTTTCCTCCTTGATTGGCATAACGTCGGCAATAGTACCGATAGCAACAAGATCCGCATAGAGCGAGAATATGCGCTTTGAAGCCTCAATACGAGTTCTGCCCACAATTTTCTCCTCATAAGCGCAAATAAGCTTGAATACAACGCCTACGCCTGCCAGTTCCTTGAAGGGATAGGGGCAATCGGGACGGTGTGGGTTGATGACCGCGAGAGCGTCGGGAAGATCAGAGCGGCACTCGTGGTGGTCGGTGACGATAAAGCGGACACCAATGCTATTGGCATACTCTACCTCCTCAACGGCGGTAGTGCCCGTGTCAACGGTGATAATAAGGGTGGAGCCGTTTTCCTTGATGGCGTCGATAGCCTGGGTAGAAACTCCGTAGCCCTCGCCTGCTCTGTTGGGGATATAAAGATCCACCTTCGCGCCCAGCGATTTAAGATAGAGATAAAGGGTACATACGGAGGTCACTCCGTCAACGTCATAGTCACCGTAAACAGTGATCCTCTCACCGCGTCTGATAGCGTCGGCAATAGCGTCGATACCCCGCTCCACGTCCATCATTTTAAAGGGATCGAGGAGCATTTCGCTTTCCATATAGACGAAAGCCTTTGCGGATGCAGGTGTGGTATACCCGCGGTTGTAAAGAAGCTTGGCGACAACGGGATTAATGCCCAGCTCCGAGGTGATCTCGGAAATAGCTGAGCGGTATTCTGCGCTGTCAGTTGATTTAATTAGCCAGTTCTTCTCCTTCTTTTCTTTGATTTTCAGCATTATTTAAAACCAAGTGGGATTTCTCCCGCCTTTCATTTAATATGCGCACGTAAGCTCGGATAACCACAACACAGGGGGCGACCGCTTGTCGTCCGAAAAAAAGTGGCTTCCCTCCGAGGGAGGAGGCAGTCTGAGTTTCACCTGCCATAAACCTGAGCAGCGGTCTATAAATACTAACATAGTTCGGCTGCTCGGTGCCTTTTTGCTAACGCAAAAATGCTTTAATGATTTATGTGATCTCGGTTAATGTGTTATTTGTTCGAATAGTTTTTCATAAGAGCGAGTGCGCTCTTGATGCCGTCGATTGCGGCGCTTGTAATACCGCCCGCGTAGCCTGCGCCCTCGCCTGCGGGATAAATATTTTCATAGCCGATAGCTGTGCGGGTATCCTTATCTCTTAGGATACGAAGAGGCGCGCTGGTTCTCGTTTCCGCGCCTGTAAGAATCGCGTCGGGAGTGGCAAAGCCGCTGATCTTTCTGTCAAAATCAACGAGCGCCGAGCGAATACCGCTGCATACGAAATTAGGGAGAAAGCTTTCGGGATTAGCAAGCTTTACGTTGCTACCCGACATATAGCTGGGAGTGATTCGGCTGGGACTCGTTCCACATTTACCCGCGAGGAAATCACCTACGGTGATGATAGGCGCGGCATAACCGCCACCGCCCGCCCCAAAGGCCGCACGCTCAATTTTCCGCTGGAACTCGATAGCCGACAGTGGATCAGAGCCGTAATCCTCACGGAAAACGGTGGTGACCACCGCGCTGTTGGAATTTTTCTCCGAGCGGCTGTGATAGCTCATACCGTTGACAACGGTGCCTCCCTCCTCGCTTGCCGCAGCGACGACTATGCCGCCCGGACACATACAGAAGGTGTAGGTGCCGCGATTTTTGGTATCGTGTGACAGGGCGTACTCGGCGTGTCCGAGTCCCTCGGTGCCTGCCGCCTCGCCGTAAAGCGCATAGTCTATATCCTCCGCCAGATGCTCTATACGCATACCGACCGAGAAGGACTTCGCCTCAACCGAAAGGTCAGACCTAATAATATTCTCATAGGTATCTCTCGCGCTGTGACCGATGGCAAGAATGAGCGCGCCGCAGGGGATCTCCCCCTTGCTTGTCAGAACCGCGCTGACTCTTCCGCCGCTTACAATGGGCGAGAGGTATTTGGTGTGATAAAGTATGCTGCCGCCAAGTTCTGTGATACGGTCGATCATACGGTCAACCACCACCGAAAGCACGTCGGTGCCAACGTGGGGCTTTGCAATGTATCTGATCTCCTCGGGCGCGCCAAATTCGATAAAACGCTCGAGAACATAGCTTGTCAGTGGATCATTTATTCTGGTCACAAGCTTGCCGTCGGAAAATGTTCCCACGCCGCCTGCGCCAAACTGAATGTTGGTGTCTGTGTCCAGAATATGTTTGCGCTCAAACCTCATCTGCTGTGCGTGTCTGTCCTTAACCGAGCCGCCTCGCTCGAGAATTATGGGCTTGTAGCCCCACTCAGCAAGCAAAAGAGCCGCAAACAGACCGCAGGGGCCCGAGCCGACCACAACAGGCGGAGCGCTGAGGGGTGTATCACCGATAAGCGCGCTCTCCATACTCACAGGGGTGTGGAGTGAGATGCCGAGCCTTATGCCCTGCTCCTCGCTGAATTTCGGAAAATCACCTCTGACCGCTACCGTGTAGACATAAAAAATATCGGGCTTCCGCCTGGCGTCCACGCTACGACGGAAAATTGAGTACTCCTCGGCATAGGACTGCAGCCCCACCCGCTTAAGAGTCCTCTTAGCAACCGAAAACGCCTCCGATACAGAGGCGTTAACAGGAAGCTTGATATTCTTTATCAGTACGAAACTCTTTATAGAATCCATACCTGCTCCATTAACTGAAAATAAAACTAAACAGGGGTATGCTCTCAAATCTTGTATACTCAACGGCAAACCAGAAAAGTATCGCAAGCAGCAAGCAACAGATGGCTAAAAAAATATTGCCGCCCATTTTATTAAAGAAACTTTTTTTCATATCAACCTCTATGTAGCCGTAAAAACGGCATAAACGTCAGCAGAAATTACTCCTGACTACTCTTTTCTCCTGCAAGCTCCTTGAACAGATACTTACGCAGAGAGTCCTCGGTGAAGTCACGCTTAAGCTCGCTCTCCTTGGCAACAGAGATAACACCTGTCTCCTCGGAAACGACGATAATTATTGCATCGCTGACCTCGCTCATACCCACCGCCGCGCGATGCCTTGTACCAAGGTCGTTGTCAACGAAGGTACGCTTAGGCAGCGGAAGGATGCAGGCGGCAGCTTTGATACGGTTATTCTCGATTACAACCGCGCCGTCGTGAAGAGGGGCTTTATCGTAAAACAGATTTCTAATCAAATAATAAGAAACGTCCGCATTGATCTCAATACCCGTGTGGGTGACGTCGTCAAGCTGGGTCGTTCTGCCTATGACGATAAGCGCGCCGCACTTATCCTTGGACATAACGTGCACCGCCTTGCAGATATTGTCGATAGCCTTGTATTGCGCCTGCTTTTTGTGTGCCTGCTCACGAAGTGTTTTAATACCCTTAAGAGAGCCCGAGCCGATGGTATCGAGCAGATCGCGTATCTCGGGCTGGAAAATAATGATTATCGCCAGAGCGCCTATCTGAAAGACCGCCGACATAATATATTGCACGCCCGTAAGGTCAAGGAGCACCGCGATCGCGTAAAGAACAAGACAGATAAAAATGCCGATAAGAAGCGTTCCTGCCTTTCTGCTTCTGAAGAAGCTGAAGACAAAATAGAACAGAAGCGCAAGAATAATAATATCGATCGCATCGGTCCAATGGAAGCTTGTGAATATATTTTTTGCGTTAGACAGAAAAGCCATAACGCCGTCTTTTATGCTGGTAGAAAGTAATCCGTACATCAGTTCGGCTCCATTCTAAAATAATATTTCATATTAATTATAACACACGCAAAATTAAAAATCAATAGGCTTTTGTTTTTTTATGATTTATTTCTTATTTTTTTATTGACTTTGAGCAGTGATTATGCTATAATTTGTATCATGTGATACACTTTTTGAGGTAATTTATGAACAATTTTGAATTTCTATCGGGCAGTTTTCTCTTTAACGGGTTAAACAAAGAGGAGCTTTCCCGACTCCTAAGGGACAACGAGCCGAGAATTTCAAGCTACAAAAGGGGCGAGCTTATCTACTCCTCCGCCAGCAGCGAGCGGCTTGTTGGCTTCGTTCTGTCGGGCGGCTGTGAGGTAAGGCGGGAGCGCGGCTCCTGCGGATCCGTTCTCCTTAATATGCTGGAGCGCGGAGACTCCTTCGGAATACTGTCGGTCTTTTCAGACGGCGACTTCCCTACCCGAATATACGCCGCGCGGAGCTCTGAGATACTGTTTTTTACCGACAGTCAGATACGTAGCTTTATCGATGCATCCCCCGAGGTAAATCATAACCTAATAAGTTTTCTTGCGGGCAGGATAGCCTTTCTTAACAAGAAGATAGCCACCTTTTCAGGAAATCGCGTGGAGGACAGGCTTGCCGCCTTCCTGCTATGCGAGGCAGATAAATATTCCTCCGACGTCTTCCCCTTTAACTATGTTAAATGCGGTGAGGAGATCAACGCGGGACGCGCCTCGGTCTATCGGGCGGTAAATGCGCTTTGCGAGGCGGGGCTTATCTCCGTGTCGGAAAAACAAGTTAATATTTTAGACCCAAAGGGTCTTGGAGGTATAGGATCAATATGAAAAAACTAATTTGCTTACTCTTACTAATAACGCTTTCGCTGGGACTGGTATGCTGTGTGCCTTCGGGCGATGAAACAAAGCTGCGCATCGGCTATCTCACAGGCCCGACGGGTATGGGAATGGCAAAGCTTATCAGCGATGATGCCGAAAACGGCAAATACATCTTCACAAAATACGCCGACACCACGGCGGCAAAGGCGGATCTGGCAGCGGGAAAGGTTGATATAATCTGTCTGCCCACCAACGAGGCAGCTATGTATTATAGCACAGCAGCCCATCCTGTCAAGGTGCTGGCAATCAACTGTCTTAACTCGCTCTATCTTCTCTCTGCGGGAAAGGAAAAGGTCACATCCCTATCCGAGCTTGAGGGACGGACGGTGTACACCTGCAAGAACGGTACGCCGAGAGTCATCCTTGAGCATATCATCTCCAAGCTTGGACTTGACATAACAGTCTCCTACGAGATCAACGGCAAGGAGCTTGTAAAGCCCCAGGATGTATCAACCTATCTTACCACGGGTGAGCTTCCCTACGCGGTGATCCCCGAGCCCCTTGTGACCTCTACTCTGCTGACCATTGCAAAGAACGCTGACGAGTCTGTCGTCTACACCGTTGACATTGACCTGGCAGACGAGTGGGCGGACTTCTGTGACACTCCGATCGCTATGGGATGTCTGCTTGCCAACGCCGATATGCTGACAAAAAACAAGGCTACGGTTGATAGCTTCCTTAGCGAGTACAAGGCATCTGTTGATTATATCGCAAATCCTGACAATTTGGACTCTGCCGCAAATTATATTGTGGAAACAGGAATTATGGCTGCCGTTCCCGCCGCAAAAAAGGCGCTCCAAAATCTCGGATCATCCATCTGTTACATTGACGGAGCTGATATGAAGAACACCCTTGTTGCCTTCTATTCAGCGCTTAAAATGACCCAGCCCGTTGACGATTTCTACTATGAAAAATAAGCTCAAAAATATAGCCTTAAAGGTTATTTTACCCCTACTTTTCTGGCTTGGAATATGGGAGATTTCGGCTCTGATCATAGGCAACGAATTTCTCCTTCCAAATATTCAAAGCACAGTTTTATCGTTGATAAAGCTTCTCTGCTCGGCGGGCTTTTACACCGCGATCTTGCTTAGCTCGGCGAGAGTAATAACGGGACTTCTGCTCGGTTTTTTAGCGGGTATCGCGCTGGCTCTGCTCTGCTCAAGATTCGCTCTTTTCCGCTCTCTCTTTACACCGATTTTAAGGATCATAAAATCCACCCCCGTGGCATCCTTTATCGTGGTGCTGTGGGTGATGATGTCGGGCGACGCACTGTCGGTATTTATCGGCTTTCTTATGGTAATGCCCATTATTTATCAGAATCTTACCGACGGTCTTTCCGCCATTGATAAGCAGCTCTCTGAGGTTTCAGACGTCTTTGAATTTTCTAAAAAAAAGCGCTTTATGCTGCTAACATACCCCACTCTGAAAAAATACCTCGTACCCGCGGTCATCACCGCATCCGGACTTGGCTGGAAGGCGGAGATAGCGGCTGAAATCATAGCCTATACGAAGCACTCTATCGGTCAGGGCATCAACGATGCAAAATACAATATGGACACCCCCACGGTCTTTGCCTGGACGGCGGTGATTATTCTGCTCAGCATTGCGCTTGAGAGTGGCGCGAGATACTTACTTCGGAGGACTGATAAATGAGCTTGACGATCAAAAAATTATGTAAAAGCTTCGACGGAAAAGCCGTCCTCGATAACTTCTCCCACGACTTCGCAGACCGCGGAATTTACGCCCTTCAGGGTGAGAGCGGCGCGGGCAAAACCACCCTGCTTCGCATTATCGCAGGACTTGATAAGGACTACTCGGGCGAGGTTATCGGCGGTGGCTTTGGCAACTGCTCTATGGCATTCCAGGAGCATCGTCTGTTTCCACAGCTTTCCGCGCTTGAAAATGTCGTTTTCGCAATTTCCGACAAAAAAGACGAGGCAGTTTGTAAAAAAGCCACGGATATTCTAACCTCCCTCGGTCTTTCTAAGAGCGATATTTCCCTGCTTCCCGAGGAGCTTTCGGGGGGTATGAAGCAGAGGGTTTCGCTTGCGCGAGCCTTCATCAAGGATGCGCCTGTTCTCCTGCTTGACGAGCCCACCAAGGAGCTTGACGAGGCTAACGCCACCCTGGTGAGAGGTATGATACGAGAGGCGGGCAAAATCCGACTGGTTATTCTGGCAACTCACAGTGCGGAGGACGTGGAAGCTCTTGAAGCAAAAATTATCAAAATATGAAGCAAAAGCCACTTTTACCATATGTAAAGGTGGTTTTTTTGCAATTTTTGCATTAAATACTTGCAAAAACAAATTTACTGTGTTATAATAAATTTTGTTATTTTAAATTTTTATGTGAGGTACTAATATGGCTGCCGACATTTCCGAAAGAATCAAAGCCGTCTATTCCACTCTCTCCAAGGGACAGAAGAAGATAGCTAACGCAGTACTTAACGACTATGACAAGGTTGCATATCTTACCGCCGCTAAGCTTGGCGATATGGTGGGCGTATCCGAATCCACCGTTGTAAGATTTGCCGATGAGCTTGGCTTTGAGGGCTACTCTCAGTTCCAGCTTGCCGTTCAGGAGCTTGTCCGTATCAAGCTCACCCCCAATCAGCGCATCGAGATCACAAAGCAGCGCATCGGCCGCGGCGATGTTATTGATAAGGCTATGGAATCCGATATAAGCAAGATCAAATACACCCTTGAGCATCTCGACCGTCGCTCCTTCTCCGAGGCGGTTGACGCGATCCTCGGGGCGAAGAATATCTACATCACCGGCGCGAGAAGCTCCGAGCCTCTCGCAAGACTGCTCTCCTACAATCTCTCTCTTATTTTTGACAACGTAAAGCTTGTCGTTCCTACCTCCTCAGCCGAGGTATTTGAGCAGATGTATTCAGTAAGTCAGGATGACGTTGTAATCGCCTTCTCTTTCCCCAGATATTCCTCCAAGATGATAAACGGTATCCGCTTTGCAAGAAGAAACAACGCGAAGGTAGTAGTGTTCACCGATTCCAACGTTTCGCCTATTGCGGAGTTTGCCCACTGCGTGCTTATCGCGCAGTCTGATATGGCGTCCTTTATGGACTCACTAGTAGCTCCCCTCAGCATTATCAATGCTATCGTTATCGAGATAACCCACCGACGCGAGCGCGAGATCACCGAGAGATTTGACGCACTTGAAAAGCTTTGGGACGAGTATGAGGTCTATGCAAAACGATAATTTTAATGATTCGGTAAAAATTGCGGTTATCGGCGGCGGCGCAGCAGGAATGATGGCGGCAGGAACCGCTACCACCTACGGCGCAGAGGTGACAATTTTTGAGTCCACCGACCGCCTTGGCAAAAAGCTTGCCATTACGGGCAAGGGGCGCTGTAACGTGACAAACAACTGCACCCGCGAGGAATTTCTTGAGAATGTGACGAAGAACTCACGCTTTCTTTACGCCGCCCTGTCGGCATTTTCCTGCGAGGACACGATGAGCTTTTTCGAGTCTATGGGCGTCAGCCTTAAAACCGAGCGCGGCAGACGCGTCTTTCCCGAGAGCGACAAGGCTATCGATATAGTAAACGCCCTGCGTGAGTATTCCTCGGGCGCAAGAGTTGTTCATCACAAGGTAAGCGCTATCGAGCATAGGGACGGAAAATTTACCGTCACAGCAGGCGGGAAATCGCATATCTTTGATAAGGTAATTATTGCCACGGGCGGCAAGTCCTATCCCCTCACAGGCTCGGACGGCTCGGGATATAAATTATCAATGAGCCTCGGGCACTCGGTCACCGAGCTAACGCCGTCGCTTATCCCTCTTACAAGCCACTGTCCGCTGTGCAGAGATATGCAAGGACTGTCGCTAAAAAATGTAAAAATCAGCATTAAAGACGCGGCAGAAAGAGTTTTATACACTGATTTCGGTGAGATGATGTTCGCCCACTTCGGCGTGACGGGCCCCGTAATTCTCTCCACCTCCGCACACATCCGCGAGCATGATATTTCCACCCTGAAGCTCTGCATCGACCTAAAGCCCGCGCTTGATGAAAAGACGCTGGACGCAAGGCTTCTCTCGGACTTCTCGAAAAACGCGAACAAGGATCTGATCAATGCCCTCGGCGATCTGCTTCCCTCAAAGATGA
>JAFWXZ010000078.1 GCA_017522795.1 Clostridia bacterium
ACCCACGGGACCCATTTATGGGTAGTAAGTAACAATTGCATGGCTGGCAGGCCAATCTAAAACGCACTTGTGCGTCGCCAGTAACAGTTAGGGCTATGCCCGAAAATGCAATACCCCCCGTTTTACGGGGGGATATTTATTGTGTTTTAGATGCTGTGAATTCCATTCTTTGCATCAGCCTTATCGTCAAGGTTATACTTTTGCTGCTTTCTCCAATCGAAGAAGCTGATAGCAACCTGCTCAAACAGAGCGAGGGAAAGAAGATCCTCATCCTGCTCGCTATAGGGAGCAACTCTTTGCCTGAGATAATCAATTTCGGGAGCGATTTTATCAGCAGGTCTGTAGTCAATAACGTCATCCTCGCCAATAATCTTTCTCTTGAAGGAGTCGTCAATGGGAGCCGGGCACTTACCGTACTCACCGCGAATGAGAGCCTTGAATTCCTTGGAAACACGAGCATATCTACCCTCGTTAGCAAAGAGAACGTTGTTCACCGCTTGTGTGCCGACAATCTGGGAGGTAGGAGTGACAAGGGGAGGGAATCCTGCATCTGCTCTTACGTGCGCGACCTCCTCAAGAACTGCGTCAAGCTTATCGCTTTTGCCTGCAGCCTTCAGCTGACTGATAAGGTTGGATAGCATACCGCCAGGAACCTGATAACGAAGAGCGTTTACATCAACCTTGAGTACCTTTGTGTCGATAAGTCCGCTTTCAAGATATTTCTCGCGGATTTTGTTGAAGTGCTTTGCAACCATGTCAAGCTTTTCAAGATCAAGACCTGTATCGTAGGGGGTACCCTGAAGAGTGGCAACAAGTGATTCTGTGGGAGTATGAGATGTTCCCATCGCAAGAGGGGAAATAGCCGTATCAACTCCGTCAACTCCTGCTTCAATGGCCTTAAGGAGTGTCATTGAGCCAAGGCCTGCTGTATAGTGAGTATGAAGATGAACGGGGACAGAAACGTTGTTTTTTATGGTTTTAACAAGCTGATATGCCTCGTAGGGCTTAAGAAGTCCTGACATATCCTTGATACAGATAGAGTTTGCACCCATCTCCTCCAGCTGCTTTGCATATCTTGCAAATCCCTCGTTTGTATGGAAGGGGGAGGTGGTGTAGGATATAGCTGCCTGAACGTGTCCCTTTTCTCTTATGGTAGCCTTAATAGCGGTCTCAAGGTTTCTTGGATCGTTGAGCGCATCAAATATACGAATAATATCAATGCCGTTTGCAATAGACTTTTGAACGAAGTACTCAACTACGTCATCAGCGTAATGACGGTAGCCGAGAATGTTTTGTCCGCGGAAGAGCATCTGAAGCTTTGTGTTTTTAACTCTGTCTCTGATGGTACGAAGTCTTGCCCAGGGATCCTCGTGAAGGAAACGAAGGCAGGCGTCAAATGTTGCGCCACCCCACGCCTCGAGAGAGTAATATCCAACCTGGTCAAGCGCCTCAAGAGCAGGAATCATCTCTTCGGTAGTCATTCGCGTTGCAGCCAGCGACTGATGAGCATCTCTGAGGACTGTTTCGGTTATTAAAACTTTTGACATTATTTAAATTTCCTTTCTGTTATCTGCTTCTTATCTGAAGAAGCTGAGGAATACACCTGCCGCAACAGCAGAGCTTATTACACCTGCAACGTTGGGGCCCATAGCGTGCATAAGCAGGAAGTTGGATGGATCAGCCTGACGTCCAACGTCCTGTGCAACTCTCGCCGCCATAGGAACGGCAGAAACGCCTGCCGAGCCGATAAGCGGATTGATCTTACCGCCCGTAACCTTGCACATAATCTTACCAACGAGCAAACCGCCGCATGTAGAGATAATGAACGCAAGAAGTCCGAGGGCAATAATAAACAGTGTTTCAAGCTTTAAGAAGTTAGCCGCGTTGGCAGTAGCGCCAACCGAAACTCCGAGGAATATTGTTATTACGTTAATAAGCTCGTTTTGTGCAGTCTTGGAAAGACGGTCGGTCACACCCGAAACGTTAAGCAGGTTTCCGAGCATAAGGAAACCAACGAGAGGAGCCGCATCTCTTACGATAAGACAAACAATACCTGCAACTACGATAGGGAAGACGATCCTCTCGGTCTTGGATACAGGGCGAAGATTAGTCATCTTAATTTTTCTCTCGTCTTCTGTAGTCATAAGCTTCATAAAGGGAGGCTGAATGATAGGGATAAGAGCCATGTAAGAGTAAGCAGCAATCGCGATCGCACCGAGCAGTTGGGGAGCAAGCTCCTTTGTGACAAGGATAGCAGTAGGACCGTCTGCTCCGCCAATGATACCGATAGCACCCGCCTCCATAGGAGTGAATCCGAGGAGAAGCGCAAACATAAATGCAGCGAATACTCCAAGCTGAGAGCCAGCGCCCATAAGAAGTGACTTGGGATTGGCGATAAGGGGAGAGAAGTCGGTCATAGCACCTACACCCATAAAGATAAGCGAGGGATATATACCAAGCTTGACTCCAAGGTAGAGAACGTCTACAAGACCGCCGTTGTTAACGACTTCTTTAATAATATGTGACATACGGATATGAACCACTCCGTCACTAATCGCAGCGGCATCGCCGAGATAGAAATCAAAGAGGGAGTTGAAGGATGCAAGCTGTTCTGCACTGAGGTCCTGAAGATTGAAGATAAGCGAATCTTCGGTAAGAGTATACAGATTCGACAGTCCACTGGACGAGAGCGTGCCAAGGAAGTTTGTCATATGTGCAGAAAGCGTACCTGTAAGCTGTCCTCCTTCAACCGAAATATAATATTCGTCAAAGAAAAATTCAAGGTGCATAAGCTCAGCACCGGGAAGGTTGGCAAGCAGCATACCAAATGCAATAGGCATAAGCAGGAGAGGCTCAAACTTCTTTACGATAGCAAGATAAAAGAGCGCGCCTACAATGACGTACATTATGAGATACTGCCACCACTGTGTATCCGATTCAGCAGAGAACATATATGCTATGCCCGTTGTGCCGAGGAAGTTTGTGATAGCGTCTAACATTTGTCAGTACCTATTTCCTTTGGTAATTTAGTTAAGAGATACGATTACTTCGTTTGCGGCAACAGATGAGCCCTTTTGAACGTTTACTGAAGCAACAACGCCGTCGCAGGGAGCGGGTATATCATTTTCCATCTTCATAGCCTCAAGCACACAGATAACGTCGCCCTTCTTAACAGCCTGGCCAACGCTGACCTTCATATCAAGAATAGTGCCGGGCATAGGAGCAATAACCTTATTCATACCTGCAACGCCTGCGGGAGACGCCTTAGGAGCTGCCTTGGTAGCCGCGGGAGCATCTACGGGCGATACTGGAGCGGAATATACGGGAGTACGGGTATAGGAGCCGTCAACCTCCTCAACTGTGACCTCATAGGTTGTACCGTTTACGGTAATATTATATCTTTTCATTTTTTTATCCTTTCGTACTGATCAATCGTTTAAACTTTTCTGAATGATACGACTCGGAATTTCATTCCCGAGTGCTCACTTTCAGCCATTGCAATAGCCGCAGCAATTACGGCAACGATCTCGCCGTCATCCGTGTAGGCTTCCTCGGTTGTCTTATCCACAGAGGTAATAATGGGCGCAACCTTCTTTTTCGCGGCGCGCTTAGCGGGAAGCTCGTGGAATAGAAGCTTGAAGAGATAGAGGAAAAGCCAAAGAATACAAAGCACGGAAAATACTGTCACCATACCGATAAGCAGTATTGATGCACCAAACAAAAGTGCATTGCCAAGTTGTGCTATGTCAAAGTTAGCAAAATCAACTATAGGCTTGGAATAATCTTCAATACCAAACATTTTATCCTCCTATCAAAGGGGAAGAACCTTGCGGCGTGCGATAGCCGAGGCATCACCTTTTGCGGAAAGCATAAGAAGCGCAGAGCATATTCTCGCTCTCATTTCGTTTATACTTATAATATCATCGATCTCACCGCTTGCAGCTGCATTGGCAGGAGAGGAAACCGATGTCTTCCACTGCTCGATAAGCTCCTCGCGAGTGGTTTCCTCAGTAATGTACTTATCCCAGGCGAATGCAACGCCGCTTGCAGCGGTAAGAGCGCCGATCTCAGAGCTTTCGGTTGCATAAACAAGGTCTGCACCGAGTGCCTTTGACCCAAGAAGAACAAATGCTGCGCCGATTGCGTGACCGTGAATTACCGTAATCTTGGGGCAACTGGAAGCAGCGTAAGCCATACCAAGTTTTGCAAGCTCAGGAGCAAAGAGTTGCTCGTTTTTCTTGTTTATAGCAAGGCCGAGAGAATCAACGAGAGTCACTACGGGAATCGAGAAGCTGTCACAGAAGGAGACAAACTTGGAGATCTTTCTTGCGGAAGATACATCGATCCTGCCTTCGTTAACCGAATATGAGGTAGCAACTACGCCGCATCTTACACCGCCTATAGTAGTAAAGGCTGTAGTGGCGGATGGTGCATAATCCTTATTTAACTCGAGGAACATGCTGTTGTCTGCAATAATAGAAATTAACGAAATTGCATCCCCACCGAAGTCAAGGTTGCCAAGCTTTCTGTTGAGGTTATCGGTGTAAATCTCCGATGCCTGAACACCAACAGAGGAGTTGGATGGCAGGAAGGAAATAAGAGTAACGATATATCCAATGCACTCTTCCTCATCTGATTCAAATGCAACGATTGCATCCTGCGCATTCTTTTCACCCGTAAGAGCAGGGGAGTTTACGTAAAGAGATGCGTCCTCGCGCTTTACGACTATGTCAAACATAGAAGCAATAGCAGCACAGGTGCCTATACAGTTGCCTGCAACGTATGCAACCTGAGGAATAACACCGGAAGCCTTGGTAATAGCAGACATAATTCTGCCGTATGCCGCAAGACCTGCAGTACCCTCGAAAATATCAGCACCGTTAGAGTTGAAAATACCGATTACGGGAGCACAGTTGTCAAGAGCCATTTTATAAAGATCGGTGATCTTCCTTGCGTGGCGCTCGTCGATTGCTCCACCCATTCTTGACGCGTCCTCAACGAATGCGAAAACAAGCTTGCCGTCGATAGCACCGTAGCCGCAGATAACACCCTCAAGCTCGTTGGTCTTCTCGGTTGCTAAAAAGTCCGAGTATGCACGCTTCGTGTATGCGCCAATTTCAACGAAGGTATCGGGGTCAAAGAGCTTTGCAATCTGACGTCTTGCCTCAGCGTTCTCACCCGCCTGGAGTGATTCGCGAAGCTGCGCAGCCGTTGGAAGGCTGCAGAAGGTTGGTTTAGTGTATTTGTTCAAAGCGAATTCTCGATTTGCTACTGAGCAAATCTCTCCTTCCTAAATATTCAAAAAACTAAATTAATTTAAAAGATTTCATTTTTCACCAAATATACTATACCACCAAATTTGGTTTAAGTCAATACTTTTTTTAAATAAATAGTAAAAGAGCAGTGAAGATGCTCACTGCTCTGTATCGGTACCTATTTTTCTACTCTTAATTATTACGTCGGACAGGGGATTATTGTCCATCGCTTCTTCCATATTCTTGCTTACTAAGTGTGTGTATATCTGCGTGGTATTAAGCTGTTCGTGACCGAGAATATCCTTTAGAACACGAATATCAACCTTGCCGCTCTGATACATAAGAGTTGCTGCCGTGTGACGAAGCTTGTGTACAGAGTATCCTTTCGAGCCGAGACCTGCAAGTCCAAGATATTTGTTCACCATCCATTGCACAGTTTTGGGAGAAATGCGCTGCTGTCTTGCACTGAGGAAAAATGCGTGATCGGATGTGCGTATAAATCTTGGATCAAGCCGTTGTTTCAAGTAGGAGATAACCGCGTCTCTTGCGGCTTTGTTAAGGAAGATAATCCTTTCCTTGCTTCCTTTACCCATAACCTTGACGAAGGTGATCTCGGGGTCAAAGCTTTCAAGATTTAGTCCGCAAAGCTCAGAAAGTCGCATTCCCGTATTGAGAAATAGGGCAATGATAGAGTAGTCTCTCTGCCTTGTTTTAGACTCCGTATCCGAGCTGACCGCTTCAAGAAGTCTGACTGCCTCTTCAACCGTCAGATACTTGGACAGAGTCTTACTTTTTTGTATTCCGTCAATGTCTGCCGCAGGATTTCTGTCGATTAAATGCTTTTTGTTATAAACGTGTCGGAAAAATGATTTTATTGCGCTAAGCTTTCTGTTGCGTGTAGAGGAGTTGTTTTTGCGCTCGTTTCTCGTGTATGCAATGAAGTTTACGATAAGCTGTGTATCAACCTCGGAAACGTCGCTGAGCGTCAGCTCCTGTATGCTGATTTTCTCAAGCTCCTCGAAGGAAATATCAAGGTCGTTACGCACCATAATGAAATATCTGAAAAAGGTTCTCAGGTCAAGGAGATATTCACAAATGGTTTTTTCGCTTTTGCCTTCAACGGCTGAAAGGTAGTTCGCATAGTCGCGAAGAAAGCGTGGGAAGCTTCTGAATTCTGGATTGTCGTTTTTGAGCGTTAGCGTTGCCATATCTTCCTCCTTTTTTTACTACTTCTATTATACAAAATTTTAAGAAAAAATAATGAACAAATTGTAAACAATATAGGTTTATAGTTTATTTCGTATTTAAAAGGTAGGGAAATACTTAAATTTGTTACTCTTGTAATAAATAAAAATGCATCACCATAGTATTAAATAAAAAACGGAGGGATTATGAAAATTTTTGTTTTAAATCTGGTAAGCAAAAGAGCAAGAGTCGTTTTCACAAGCCTGGTTCTTGTTCTTTTAGTAATCGCGTCGTCGGTTGTAGGTGCCATAAGCGGAATAATCAGCGAGGAGCTAATCGGCGTATCTGCGGATAATATTCCGCAGGGAAAGATAATTATTATTGACGCAGGTCATGGTGGCGAGGATCCTGGCGCGGTCGGTGTCACGGGTGTACTTGAAAAGGATCTGGTTCTTCAGATTGCTCTTGAAATGGGAAGAATTCTTGAGGAAAAGGGCTATGTTGTCGTCTACACCCGCACTGATGACAGACTTCTATATACAGAAGAGGAGAATATTCACGGAATCAGGAAGATCTCCGATCTTAAAAACAGATGCAAGGTGGCTGCACGCTATCCCGAAGCAATTTTTGTAAGCATCCATATGAATTCCTTCGGTAGCGAAAAATATTCGGGACTTCAGGTTTACTATTCGGAAAAAAACGAAAGCAGTCGCACCCTTGCTAATTCTATTCAGAACAAGGTTGTGACAGATCTGCAAAAGGATAATAGCAGAGTGACAAAGCCGGGGAAAAGCATATACGTTCTTGAAAATATTAGCAACGTTGCGGTGCTTGTTGAGTGCGGATTTTTGACCAATGAAGCAGAGTGTAAAAAACTTTCTGAAAAAGAATATCAAAAAGAATTGAGTTTTTCTATCGTTTGTGGTATTATAGAATATATAGAAAAGAAAAACAATTAAAAATTACATAAAAGGAATATGAAAAATGAAAGGACCTAAGGTTGTTTTCGTCTGCAGAGAATGCGGGGCAACAAGTCCTAAATGGCTTGGAAAATGTCCCGACTGTGAATCATGGAACTCATTTGACGAAGAGACAGTTGTTGAAAAAACTCAAAAAAACGTTATAAACCGCGGCAGAATAGGAGAAATAACAAATAAAGCTGAAAAATTCTCCGAGCTTGAGCTACCAAAGTATATGCGTACCTTGACAGGTATGGGCGAGCTTGATAGAGTGCTTGGCGGCGGTCTTGTAGATAGCTCTGCTGTGCTTCTCTCGGGTGAGCCGGGTATTGGAAAATCAACTCTTCTTTTGCAGATATGCTCCGAGCTTGGTAAGACAAGAAAGGTGCTTTACGTCTCCGGCGAGGAATCAAAGGGACAGCTTAAGCTTCGCGCAGAGCGTCTTGGAATAAACGGTGATTCTATCTATCTACTTACCGAAACCGATACCGACGCTATACTTGAGGAGTGCCAGCGTATTTCTCCCGATGTTATTATTATTGACTCGGTACAGACTCTTTCATCTATGAGATTTACCTCCGCTCCCGGTAGCATTACCCAGGTTCGCGAGGGCGCTATGGCGTTTATTAATTATGGTAAGACCGCGGGTGCAGCCGTATTTCTTGTCGGTCACGTTAATAAGGAAGGTGGAATCTCAGGTCCGAAGATCCTTGAGCATATGGTTGACGCCGTGCTTTATTTTGAGGGCGAGCGCACTAACTCTTACAGAATCATCCGCGCTATCAAAAACCGTTATGGCTCCACTAACGAGATTGGCGTTTTTGAGATGGGTGACAAGGGTCTTGTTGAGATACCAAATCCAAGCGAGGTAGTTATGGCAGAGCGCCCTAAGAATACAAGCGGCTCCTGCGCAGGCTGTGTGATGCAAGGAACAAGACCTATTATTTCGGAGATACAATCTCTTGTTGCAAAGTCGGTTTATGCTAACGGCAAGCGAACCGCAGACGGCTTTGATTATAACAGAATGTGTCTGCTTATTGCCGTTCTTGAAAAGCGTATGGGGTTGAAGTTCTATGAGAATGACGTCTATCTTAATGTTGCGGGTGGAATTCAGCTTGACGAGCCCAGCGCCGATCTTTCTATTGCAATGGCTCTTATCAGCGGTATTACAGACAAGGTTATTCCGGACGATCTTATTGCCTTCGGTGAGATTGGTCTTTCGGGAGAGGTCAGGGCAGTGTCGCATATCGAATATCGGGTAAAAGAGGCAGTCAGACTCGGCTTTACGAAAATTATTCTTCCGAAAAAGAACATTACGAAGGGACTTAAGGTTCCTGAAGGCGTGGAGCTTTGCGGCGTATCGAATATTTACCAGGTGCTTATTCATATGAGAGCAAAGGATAGCGAAGTCTATAATTAATAATTTTTACGGCGTGATTTGTTATTGTTGCACAAAATCACGCCGTTTTTTTCTACGTTAATGGTTAAAATACTTAATTTTCAAGTCTTGAAAACTCGATTAAAATATAGTATAATTAAAGAGTGTTATAGCGATTTATCGCATTATTAGCAAATTAAAAACAAGGAGAACCTCTTATATGGAAAAGGTTTACACAAAAAGCATTCGAAACGTAGCACTCTTGGGACATAGTGGCGGTGGAAAGACATCTCTCGCTGAGTCTATGCTCTATATTTCAAGACTTACCGACCGTCTTGGTAACGTAGCCGACGGTAACACTATATGTGACTACGATCCCGAGGAAATTAAGAGAGGTTATTCGATTTCAGCTGCATCCGCGCCTCTCCTTTGGAACGGTGCGAAAATCAATATTCTCGACACTCCCGGTTTCTTTGACTTTGAGGCGGAGGCAAGACAGTGCGTAAGAGCCGCTGACGCTGCTATTATCGTCGTTGACGGTAAGGCGGGCATCGAGGTTGGCACCGAGCTTGCTTGGAAGCTTGCGAGCGACGCAGGTATTCCCAAGGCATTCTTCATCAACCGTTTTGACGACGGTGAGGCAAGATTCCACAAGGTGTTCGGCGCTATCCGTGAGAAGTACGGCGTTAACGTTTGTCCCGTTCAGATTCCCATTATCGACGGTCCCGACGTAATCGGTTTTGCTAACCTTGTAGAAATGTGTGTATATACATTTGAAAAGGCTACAGGTGAGTACTCCCGTAGCTCTATCCCCGCACAGTTTGCAGACGTTTGCGAGGAGTATCACGCAATGCTTCTCGAGGCTATCGCGCAGACAAGCGACGAGCTCATGGATAAGTTCTTTAACGAAGAGCCCATCTCTAGAGAAGAAGCTCTTGAGGCTATTCATAACGGTATCATTACAGGTGACATTGTTCCCGTGTTCTGCGGCGCCGCTCTTAAGAACTGGGGTATCAAGACCTTCCTTGATACTATCACCGAGTCCTTCCCCAGACCTACCGCACGTAAGGTAGAGCATCTTGTTGACGAGGAGGGTAATATCTCCGAGATCGCTATTGATCCCGAGTCCGACGTTACCTCCGTATTCGTATTCAAGACCGTTGCCGATCCCTTCGTAGGTAAGATGTCCTTCTTCAAGGTTATGAACGGTTCTATTAAGAAAGATATGGTTCTTAAAAACACCACCAACGGTTCCTCCGAGAAGTTCAACAAGATCTTTATGCTCAGAGGTAAGAAGCAGATCGACGTTGATGAGCTTGCTTGCGGTGATATCGGTGTTGTTGCAAAACTTTCTTCTGTAAATACCAACGATACTCTTACCAGTGGCTCGGCTGATATCAAGTATGCGCCTATCTCCTATCCTATGCCTTACTATTCCATGGCTATAAGACCTATGGCAAAGGGCGATGAGGACAGAATTTCCTCAGGTATTGCAAGACTTCTTGAGGAGGACAGATCCCTTAAATATGTAAACAACTCCGAGACCAAGCAGCTTACTATCTCCGGTCTTGGTGATATTCACCTTGATATCGTTGTTTCAAAGCTTAAGAATCGCTTTGGTGCAAATGTTGAGCTTATTAAGCCCAAGATCGCTTACCGTGAGACCATTAAGAAGAAGGTTGATGTCGAGGGTAAGCACAAGAAGCAGTCCGGTGGTTCGGGTCAGTACGGTCACGTTAAGATTACCTTCTCTCCCGGCGAGGCAGAGGGCCTTACCTTTACCGAGAGCGTATTTGGTGGCGCAGTTCCCAAGAATTTCTTCCCCGCAGTAGAGCAGGGACTTAGAGAGGCTATGCAGAAGGGTGTTCTTGCAGGTTATCCCGTAGTTCATCTTGCAGCCAACCTGTATGACGGCTCTTATCACGACGTTGACTCAAACGAGATCTCCTTCAAGCTTGCGGCTAACATCGCATACCGTGACGGTCTTCCTCAGGCTAACCCCGTGCTTCTCGAGCCTGTTGGCGAGCTTAAAGTTTACGTTCCCGATAACTACGTTGGTGATGTTATGGGTGACCTTAACAAGCGTCGCGGTAGAGTTATGGGTATCGATCCTGTAGAGGAGGGCACTCAGGCAGTTCTTGCAGAGGTTCCTTTCTCCGAGATGACCGACTACGTTATCTCCCTCAGAGCAGCAACTCAGGGACGCGGAAGATTCGATTTCGACTTCATCAGATACGATGAGGTTCCCGCTTCCATCGCTGAGAAGGTTATTGCTGAAGCAAAGAGAGAGCAGGGCTAATTTAAAGATTTACAGAATGCGACCAAAATCGGTCGCATTCTTTTTTCTGCCCCAAATTTTAATCTGATTTTGAAGTTTTTGATGATTTGAAATTAAATATAAAAATATTAAAATAAATATTGAAAAATTATGAATTAAATGGTATAATATATTTGTATAACTTTATTCGAAAGGAAATGAAGAAATGTTTGGAGCTTCAAAACTTGTAGCATTGATACTTGCCTTTACCTTAGGCTTCTCCTGCGCCGGCGGTATTATTGTTGGTGGCGTAGCTATTGCTCTCGGCTCATTCAGAGTAAGAGACCTTGAAAAATATGAGATTATGGAGATTCCCGATGAATTGTTTATGGAGGAAAATCCTAATACCGACCTGCTTAATCTTACAGCATTTGAAATGTTCGATGAGATGAAACGGCTATATAAGTTGGGCGATGGTGTCACTATCAACTATCTTCAGAGCGAATACGGACTTAAGCTTCCTTCTGCAGCCCAGAAGTTTTTGACTGATGAGGCGCGTGAAATGCCTCTCAAGTCGCTGTTCAGTGAAGCGGGAGTTAAATCTCTTTTGGCTACAGTTTACATAGGATATGTACAGAGCTTTGAATGTCATGCATTGGATAGCACCGAGCCTGCCGATCCTGCTCCGGCAAAGAGGGAGCAAGGTGGTATAATCCTACGACGGGAAAGTACGTAACAGGCATTAACGAAACCCTTGCCTTTATTTCTCTCGGTGATTTCGTCAGCGGAAAGGTAGATGTTACGGCAATCATTGGCGGCGTTCATATTGGAGAGGCTCTTGGTTATTACTCAAAAATTGATGAAAATGGCAAAGAGGTCTGGTGCGACGGAACAACCGGTGAACCTGTAACAGGTATTATTGGCGTATTTGCCGGATGCAAGGTTGACGAGGTTGGTGACAAGCTAAACAATGTCAAGATTGGTGAGCTTCTCGGATACACTCAGGATGCTGAGGGTGTATGGTATGAGAAGGATGAAAACGGTGATCTTGTTCCTGTTGATGGATTTATGAAGATACTTGCGGATTCCACCATGGATACAATAGGCAATGATATCGAGGAAGCAAAGCTTGGCGACCTTCTTGGTTATTACTACGATAAGACAGACGCAAGATGGGAAGAAGATGCGGAATCCGATACTCCTGTCAGCGGATTTATGAAGATACTTGCCGATTGTACTATGGATAACGTAGGCGAGGAAATCGAAAAAGCAAAGCTTGGCGATCTCTTCGGATACTATTATGATGAGGAGCAGGCGAGATGGGAAGAGGATGCTGAGACGGATACTGCTGTCACAGGATTTATGAAGATACTTGCTGACTGTACGATGGATACAGTTGGTGACGAAATCGAAAAGTCTAAGCTTGGTGATCTTCTCGGCTACGAGTACGACGAGGAAGATGGCATTTGGAAGGATGCTGAAACTCACGAGGATGTCACAGGATTTATGAAGATACTCGCTGATTCCACTATGGATGATGTTGGCGATAATATCGAGGATGCATATCTCGGTGATCTCTTCGGCTATCATACCAAGGCAGGTGAAGA
>JAFWXZ010000079.1 GCA_017522795.1 Clostridia bacterium
ACTCCGCTATCGCAAAGGCATCTACCTCCGACTTCAACTGGGACGAGATCTTCGAGGGCGTTGATTGGTTCCACTTTACAGGTATTACTCCCGCCCTTGGCGCAAACGTTGTTGAGATCTGCAAGGAGGCCTGCAAGGCTGCAAAGGCTCACGGTGTAAAGATCTCCTGCGACCTTAACTACCGCGGCAAGCTCTGGACCAGAGATCAGGCGAGAGAGGCTATGACCGAGCTCTGCCAGTACGTTGACGTTTGCATCTCCAACGAGGAGGACGCAAAGGACGTATTCGGTATCGAGGCTGAGGCTACCGATATCTACGGCGGTAAGCTTAACCACGAGGGCTACAAGTCTGTTGCAAAGCAGCTCGCTGACAAGTTTAACTTCGAGTACGTTGCAATCACTCTCCGTGAGTCCCACTCCGCATTCGACAACGGCTGGTCTGCTATGCTCTACAACGTAGCGAAGGACGAGTACTGCTTCTCCAAGAAGTACGACCTTCACATCATCGACCGTGTAGGCGGCGGCGACTCCTTCGGCGGCGGCCTCATCTACTCTCTCCTCAGCGGCAAGGACACCCAGGCTGCAGTTGAGTTCGCAGTAGCGGCATCCGCGCTCAAGCACTCCATCGAGGGCGACTACAACATGGTCACTCTCGCAGAGGTTGAGAAGCTCGCAGGCGGCGACGGCTCGGGTAGAATTCAGAGATAATCCTTACTCACATATTAAACGAGGCGATTAAATCGCCTCGTTTTTCTACAAATACATATTGACAACATATACATATTGACAACATATTCTATATATGCTATAATGAACAAAAAAGGCTTTCGCTGCCCAAGATAATTGTCGCAGAGTCGGGTAGTAATACCGTCGTCTCTGCGTTTTTATTTTTGAGACGCCAAGGTGTTTACAAAAACGCTATATGAAAAAATGTTTTCTTTTTGGTGGGGTTGAGCTAATGAAAAAAACGGTTGCACTTATTCTTGTTGTTTTTACAATAACGCTGAGCTTGTCCGGCTGCTCAAACGAGTCATACGAGATCGGAGACATTTTCCTCGGGTTTGAGTTCAGTCAGAGCCTGAACGCGAAAGTAAGGTGTCCTAAGCGTTATTATGAAAAAGGCAACGTTGTTTTTGATATTTATATTTGTACGTATGATTATGAAAGCAGGGCTATTTACTCGGAGGATATGTATGATGCATATAACCTGCTGATCTATGTAAGCAATTCTGAGTCAATGCCCTTTTCGGTTAAAGACTATACCCATATGAAAAGTCTTGATGCCGTGGAAGGCGCCGTATTGGTCAGACGAATTTCCTACGAAGAAGCCTTTTATACCGATTTTGGATATACAACAGAGGGGTTAAGAATCAATTACGATCACAAAGAAAAAATAGCTATTCCAAAAGAACTGATCACCTACGGGAATGATACTATATATATTCACTTAATTGAACTTTTCTGCCATGAAAGCGACGGCGGCGATGGCTTGTTAGTCCATATGGGATCAAAAACAAATATCAGATTAAAATACAGGCTGCTCGGTGATATCGTAAGATTTTAAAAGGGTGATGAATTATGAATGAATATAGCGGCATTGCGCTACAAATGAAAAAAATAATATCACTTACTCTTTCGGTTCTTATCGCCGCGCTGACCTTAACAGGCTGCTTTTCTGAAAGATATTCGGTTGGCGATAACGAAGAAGAGGATTTCTACGAATATTTGTGCAAAGCAAAATTCGAGTCGGGCGTTAACATTTTTGATAGGGATGCAGTTGCGCTTGATTTTTACTACGGTCTTTATCAACTAAGCGAGGATCGGACATTAGATGAGATCGCCGAGGGATATAAAAATAACAAGGGATTGTTTGACGATAGGCGCGGTGACGAATTCTTCACCGTACATATATGCAAAAATGTACCGACCTCGTTAAAGCAGGGAAAAATAATAAGCGACTATGAAAACCTTGAGGACGCTATATTATTCAAGGTAATATCTCACGACCAGGCATTCAACGGAGGGTACGGATATTCTCTTTTCTATCCAAACGATAACGAGCAGACGCCAAGTATAATCTACGAGCACGTGGAAGAGCTTCTTGTTCCTGAGGATCTGATTGGAGTGGAGAGATACGGGGCGTTCAATATTTACATTTCCACATTGATTGATTATTACGACAGCGACGAATACTACGTTGTCGAATGCGCCAGATATCTGATACAGTACGAATTGGTTGACGGTGAAATGGTGAAGATTTTGTTCGACTGAATCTGCCTATCAAAACCTAATGATGCAACGTAAAAAAGAGGGATTTTATGAAAAAGGTAATTGCGCTCGTTCTGGCAATTTCATTAATTACAATGATCTTGAGCGGTTGCTCGTCAGACTTGCCAGATGAGTACGTTTCCAGAATCGGCATAACGTTTACTCCGTACAGTATTGCTTCTATCACTACGGAAATCAGGTCTGATAAATTTGTTTTCAATACAGACGGCGTCACGCTGGATCTTTATTTAGGTTTGTTCTACAATGAGGCTGGCGATGCAAAAAAAATAAAAAAAGATTATTTAGCTCTTAAAAACCAAAATGAATCCTATGAAGTAACCGACGCTTTGTTCGTAGTATATGCGAGCAAAAATCCTCATTTTGAGTGGTATTCCTATGAAAATGAGCCAATACATAAAAACGTTGTCGGTAAAGAGATTCTTAAAACTATCACCTTGGACGAAGCCATTGATGGCGGTCTGTGGTATACAACAAAGAGTGGTATTGGTAAATCGGGAAAGGTAAATTATAACAATAGCATAAAAATTACAATTCCCGAGGAGTTCTTTGATACCGAGCAAAAAAGCCTGTATATCACAGTTTATCAGTTCAACTGTTGGCTGGAAGATGGCGTGTACAAGGAATATCCGGGCAATTACTCAACAAGAATAAAAATAAAGTATATAGTTAAAGACAAAACAACCATAGAGCTTATTAATTAGTCTTTAGGCATTGATATTTCAAGCGTAAAATGCGATGCTGAGTAATATGATATGCACCCCAAAAGCGTCTGACCTTTGGGGTGCATTTTTTATTTTGGCTCTAAAAACAAGGGGCGGAGCTGCTTTCCCTCGCGCATGGCGGCGAGGGCTTCGGGGAGGGATGCGAAGTCGGCGACGAGCGAGTGGGGCTTGCCGACGGGATCGTCCTGGCGCATTGGGAGAAAATAGACGCCCCGACGGGTAAGCAGCCGCCCGATATTCGACAGGTTCTGTGACATTGCGTCGTTTGAGGCGAGGGCGATGAGCAGTGGTCTGTCGCGGCGCAGATGCGCCTTTGCCGCCATTGTCACAGCGGTATCGGTGATGCCGTTTGCCAATTTTGCAAGAGTGTTGCCCGTACAGGGGCAGATGATGAGCGCATCCAGCGGCTTTGCAGGGCCGAGGGGCTCGGCATCGGCAATATTGTCTATAACCGCCCTGCCGCAGAGCGTCTCTACCCTGCTGACGAATTCGGCGGCGAGCCAGAATCGAGTGTCGGTAAGGCGGGCGCGCTCGCTGATTATGGGCTGGACCTCCTCGCCCGAGAGGACCAGCCGCTCAAGCGCGGCGAGAGATGACGAAAAGGAGCAGAATGAACCGCAGATAGCATAGCCGATCATAAGCCGCCCTCCATAGCCCGAATCGCCGCCTCGGCATAGAGTCTGCCCGCCGTCAGAGGATAGGTCTGATCGGGGATAGAGGCAAGCTTTGTCAGTCTGCCCGACGGCTCGAAAGCTCTGCCCGAGGCGAGATCGATTATCTCGGTTTTCTCGGGGAGGTCTGCCTCGTCGATCTGCCTTGCGGGAGCGGTGTTGATAAGGATATCAAGCTCCGAGAGGTCGGGCGAGTCGCCTATAACGCAGGCGGAAATGCCCATCTCGCACAGCTCCAGCGCCACCTCACGCCGCCCCGTGTAGACGGTCAGATTTGCGCCGAAAAGCAACAGAAGTCTTATCAGGCGAATGCCTATTCTGCCATAGCCGACCACACCGATATTCAGCTCGGCAAGGTCGCGGCCACCGTGGGTAAGAAGATAGCCAACCGCGCCCCTGGCGGTCAGCTCGGCATTGTCGCATAGAAAGTCCTCGTCCTCCCCCGCGTCGTAGACAAGGGCTCCCGTCTGCTGTGCCCGATCGGTGATAGCACTCGGGATATTGTAGCCCACGACAAAAACTCCCTTTTCAAGCAGAGGGAGAATGTCCTCCACCGCATAGGAGGTGCCCGTAATGTATTTTTTATCTCTGGCGGTGGGAATGGGCAGCAAAATCAGCCTGCCGCGCCGAGAGGAAAGCCGCTCGCCGAGAATCCGCGCGCACTCGCTCTGCCGTCCCCCACTGCCAAAAGTCCGAATTTCCATATTTGTTCCTCAAAAAATCCGAATTGTGCATATATAATATACACATTTACAGTATATGCGCGACTTGTGGAATAATAGTACAAAGAGGGATAAGAATAATATCAAGTTTTGTTTTGCCGGAAACAAGTAGTCCTATTTCGCAAGAAATAAGTGCCGCTACGTACGCGCCGATAGGTTCGCCTGCTC
>JAFWXZ010000080.1 GCA_017522795.1 Clostridia bacterium
CAAGGTATGCGTGGAATACGGTACCCGAGGTATAGAGGGTGTGAAGCTCGTCCTGCATATCAAGCGCCTCGAAGATATCGTCGGTGTAGCCAACGGGAAGGTGGCTTGAGTTGGTGTAATAGGGAGTACCGCCGTTCTTGTCGGAGGCGGTGATGATGTCGGGATAGAAGCGTCTGTCGTGCTTTGCAAGACGGTAAGAGGTGGACTCGGCGGGAGTTGCCTCAAGGTTGTAGAGGTCGCCGTACTTCTCCTGATAGTCGGAGAGACGCTCACGCATATGGAGAAGCACCTGCTTTGAGAACTCGCGGGTTTCGGGGTGAGTCATATCCTTGCGAAGCCACTTCGCGTTAAGGCCAGCCTCGTTCATACCCACAAGACCGATGGTGGAGAAGTGGTTGTTGAAGCTGCCGAGATAACGCTTGGTGTAGGGGTAAAGTCCCTCGCCCATCAGCTTTGTGATGATCTCGCGCTTGATCTTCAGCGAGCGGGCGGAGATGTCGAGCATATGGTCAAGGCGCTTGTAGAAGTCAGCCTCGTCCTCTGCGAGATATGCGATTCTGGGCATATTGATGGTGACAACGCCGATAGAGCCTGTGGATTCGCCCGAGCCGAAGAAGCCGCCCGACTTCTTACGAAGCTCACGGAGGTCAAGGCGCAGACGGCAGCACATAGAGCGCACGTCGCTGGGCTCCATATCGGAGTTGATGTAGTTGGAGAAGTAGGGTGTGCCGTACTTTGAGGTCATCTCGAAGAGGAGCTTGTTGTTCTCGGTCTCCGACCAGTCAAAGTCGCGGGTGATGGAGTAGGTGGGGATAGGATACTGGAAGCCACGGCCGTTGTAGTCGCCCTCGATCATGGTTTCGATAAACGCCTTGTTGATCATATCCATCTCGCGCTTACAGTCGCCGTAGGTGAAGTCCATTTCCTTGCCGCCAACGATAGCAGGGAGATTCTTCAGATCCGCGGGAACGGTCCAGTCGAGAGTGATGTTGGAGAAGGGCGCCTGTGTTCCCCATCTCGAAGGAGTGTTTACGCCGTAGATAAAGGACTCGATGCACTTCTTTGTCTGCTCGTAGGTAAGGTTGTCCACCTTAACGAAGGGAGCAAGGTAGGTGTCAAAGGAGGAGAATGCCTGCGCGCCTGCCCACTCGTTCTGCATAATGCCGAGGAAGTTTACCATCTGGTTGCAGAGAGAGGAGAGATGCTTTGCGGGAGCGGAGGTGATCTTGCCCGTCACGCCGCCGAGGCCCTCTTTAATAAGCTGCTTTAAGGACCAGCCTGCGCAGTAGCCTGTAAGCATAGAGAGGTCGTGGAGGTGAATATCCGCGTTTCTGTGGGCGTTTGCGATCTCGTCGTCATAGATCTCGGAGAGCCAATAGTTTGCGGTAATAGCGCCCGAGTTGTTGAGGATAAGGCCGCCGACCGAGTAGGTGACGGTAGAATTTTCCTTTACGCGCCAGTCATTGATCTTTACGTAGTTATCAACGGTAGCCTTGTAGTCGAGAACGGTGGAGCGCATCTCACGAAGGCGCGCGTGCTGACGGCGGTAGAGAATATACGCCTTTGCCACGTCGTCGTAGCCCGCCTGGATAAGCACAGACTCAACGCTGTCCTGAATGTCCTCAACGGTGATATGACCGTCACGGATCTTGGGCTCAAAGTCTGCAGTCACCTTGAGGGCGAGGAAATCAATGATTCCGGGCAGATAGTTCCTCTCCTGAGCCTCAAACGCCAGAGAAATGGCATCGGAGATCTTTTTTATATCAAATTCGACGATCTTACCGTCGCGCTTTAATACAGTATACATAGTTTTACTTCCTTTTTAGATTGATTTTTACTTCTCAAAGCCGTTTTTCGCGGTTATTTTAAGGCAGATTTTTAAGCCTTTTTGAAAAGTGTATAAGCCCTTAAATCATATCATATTTTTTGTTAAAAGTCAATGAAAAAACACAAAATATTGTTCAAAAAATGCATTTTCGTCACAATATATAGTTCGTAAACAATTATAGGCATTTTTTGTTTTTCTGCAAAAAAGTTATATTTTCGGGCGGTTTTTTGATGATGAATCTTTGTTTTTTTATATGGAATAATTTACCACCCTTGTGCAACCTGCCGAAAAAGACGAAAAATCGGCAATTTCTTGCCGATTTTTCACAAAATATTGTGTTTTTCTATCTGATCTGCGCGTTCGGAATATACTCGCGTAAGGCAGCGAGAAGCCCCTCGGTTTCTTCCTTATTATAAGAGGTAAAGCCTCCGACCAGCAGGTCACCCTCGTCACGATAGGTCTGCAGGAAGTATTTTTCATCTCCCGAGAGCCATTTGCCGATGGAGAGAATGTCGCTCTTTGAGTGAAGCTCACGGACCAGAGTGGTGCGGAACTCGAAATCCACCCTGCCCTTCATAAGAAGTTCAGCAGAAGTGCGTAGCTTTTCAAAAAGATGCGACTGCGCCTCTCCGTCAAGCCCCGCAGTCAGGTGATAGTTCTCGGGAGAATTCTTAATGTCCATCGCCACGTAGTCCACAAGTCCGTCGCCCATCAAGCTTTCTAACATCTCGGGATTTGTGCCGTTGGTATCGAGCTTAACCGCAAAGCCGAGGCTCTTTATCTCGCGAAGAAGTAGGGGCAGGTCGCGATGAAGCGTAGGCTCACCGCCGCTGATACAAACTCCCGTCAGCCTGCCACGTCTTGAATCAAGAAAGGCAAGCAGCTCGTAGACCGAGATCTCCTCCCCGCCCTCGCCGAGAGCAAGACCGCCGTTGTGGCAGAATGGGCAGCGCATATTACAGCCCGCCGTGAAAACCGTGCAGGCGATCTGACCCGGGTAGTCCAGCAGCGTCAGCTTCTGTAGTCCTTTAATAAGCATAATTTTCTTCCTTTTATATTAATACATATATTATATCCGAAGCCGCCGTCGATGTCAAGACAAGGGATAAAAAAGAAAAAATATGTGTCCCAGGTCTTACAAAAAAAGCGAGGCTTGCCTCCCGAAAAGAAGAATAATGCAAGCAAGAAAATTGCTGAAAAGAAAGAAAAATTGGACGGAAAGCAAGCAAGAAAATCGCTGAAAAGAAAGAAAAATTGGACGGAAAGCAAGCAAGAAATGCGAAAGAAAAAGGGGGGCTGTGCAAAGAAAAACGAGCCATTTCCGCGGGTTTTAAAAATAGTTTTCTCCCCTTGCTTCAGGTCGGATTTTCATATATTAAAGGTCGGTTTTGCACCATTTTAGAAAGCGCATTTTCTGCTTTTTGCGGTATAATTTTGCTGTGTTTTCACAGTCGATTTGGGCGAAATTTTCAGCCTGATTTTAAGGCCTGTTTTGCCTCTGCTTTTCTATCTGTTTTCGGGCTGATTTTTCTTCGATTCTCCGACCTGTTTTTAAGTGATTTTTCCCTCCATTTTGAGATCTGAAAAACGGCTTTTTTATCTGCCGCGACCGTCATTTTGGGATATGTTTTGGGGCTTTTTTCAATGAAAAACGAAAAATTCTCCCCAATTCAAGATTTTTTATTTTTCAAAACAAAAAACAAATTTTGAAATCGTAAATTTTGAAAATCAGCCTCCAAACTCGAAAATTTGCCCGATTTTTTCGCAAAAATTCAAACTTTTTTCGAAAAATTTAAAAAATTTCTCCCGAATTCAAATTTTGAAGCAATTTTCAGCGATTTTTTCAAATTTCTTTCCGTAAACTAAAGTTTACGAAATCCCGCCGTTTCACCCTTTTTAAAATACCCCTTGACAAATCCCCTAAGCTTTGCTATAATATTAGGGCAGAAGGCAAGAAAAACAGTCGTTTTTTCGCCCCCGAAAAGAGGTGCAAATTCAACGGTTTTTACTCTGAAAACATCCGGTTTTTCAATGGTTTTCAGAAGCCTTATTCAGCCCTATTTTATACCCAAATATTATCGTTTTTTCGAGGCATAACTTGGGTGCGAATGCGGATGATTTTACTTCCGTCACTCACATAGTTAATCAGTAAATAACAACGAGGTGTAGCGCAGTTGGTAGCGCGCCAGTTTCGGGTACTGGAGGCCTGGAGTTCGAATCTCCACACTTCGACCAAAAAAGAGAAGGACAGCCCTTGCGGTTGTCCTTTTCTTTTTTTGTCTACGTGTGCAATTCGAATCCATTCGTGCGTATGCACGAAGGAGTTCGCATGCTCCGTCTGAAGATCTGAAAGCTTGCTTTCAAGGCGAAAGACGTGAGCATCTTCGCCCTCGGCGAATACCTCCACACAAGACAGCCCCCCGGGTTGTCTGTTCTTTTTTGTCGGTGTGGGTGATGAGAACTTCACTCTGCGAAGCAGAATGGAGTATTGCCGCTCGGGATTCTGTTTCTTCTGATTGCACTTTCGCTGCTTGATTTAAGTTTCTTCTCCTCGCTTGGCAAGATACCGCAAGCGGTATGCGCATGCTCCGTCTGAAGATCTGAAAGCTTGCTTTCAAGGCGAAAGACGTGAGCATCTTCGCCCTCGGCGAATACCTCCACACTTCGACCCCGCGAATACCTCCACACAAGACAGCCCCCGTGGCTGTCCTTATCTTTTCTTATAAATCAAAAGCTCGGGGTTCTCTCCGTTTTCCTCGTATGTACAGACGAGGAGAAAATCCATATTGGCAGCAATACCGATGCATCTGCCGCCAAGCTCGCTTTCAAGCTGGCTGCCGAGATAGGTCTGCTTATCATCGAGAAACTTCACCTTTTCTCCGTTCGGCAGAGTGTATTCCATATTAATAAACTCGCCCGACAGCACGTTAAGATTCTCCACCTCGGGCAGTCTCTCAATATGTAAAAGCGCGTTGAACTCCTGAGTCAGCTGTGCCTTGAACTCCTCAAGCTTTTCCTTTCCGCCGATTTCGGCATACCGTTTCCAGATATCAAGGGTGTACTCACCGTCCGCATAGCACCACTTACAGTATTCCTCGTTCATAAGTCCGTCCCTATCGTGACTGATGGTTGAGTCGTCGATTGGCATACCGCAGCATTGACAGACCAGCTCTCTCGGAGAACCGAGGAGAGTGTTAATAGACACGTCGAACAGCCTCGAAAGGAGCTTCAGCGCGTCTACGTTCGGTATCGTTTCGCCGTTTTCCCACCGAGATACCGCCTGCCTTGTCACAAAGATCTTCTCCGCAAGCTCCTCCTGTGAGAGTCCCTTTTTCGTTCTTAATTCGTAGATAATATCCTTTGTTTCCATAAAATCACCGCCTGTATTTTGTGGGTATATTATATCATAGACTATTAAGAATTACAAGCAACCCGCTGTTGCTATCTGCTGAAGGCTTTTTCGCCCCGGCTGAGGCTTTTTTCATATCATCCTGTAAGACGCCGATAAATTGACCGCCGCGCCCGATGCATAAGTAAAGAGCCACCCAAAATGATGGCTCTTATATGATTTGTTTTTGAGTTTTATTCAGCGCGCTCCTCATCGGTTGACTCGGGAGAGCTCTCCAAGTCTGTAGCAGGCTCTGATTCGGGCTCTGATTCGGGCTCTGATTCGGGCTCTTGTTCGGGAGAAGCTTCGGCTTTTTTCTTGGAAAACAGAGGGCCGAAGAGACAGGCTAAAATAATCAGAATACCGACCACGAGGGCAATTATCCACACATAGAGAGGGGGCGCCTCGGTCTCTTCCGCCTTTACACCAATGACGGCATAACGGCTGAAAGGCGAATACCTCCACACAAGACAGCCCTTGAGTGCCCTTTTCTCTGTTTGTTTTGAAATTTGCGGCGGTTACATAAAAGGCAGAGGCCCGGGAGCCTCTGCCTAAAATATTGCTTTCTTGGGAAGGTCGCTTTTATAGGCCTTCCTTTTTTAGCAGGTGTTTGGTAGCTTTGCTTTTTTGTGAGCTTGCTCTGCTGTAATGCGAATTACTCCAGCTCGTCGCCGCAAACGCACTTCTCGGCCATGCCAAAGAGTCTGCGGAAGAAGTTGAAGATAGCATTCCAGAACTTAGTCCAGCCGCTTGCCTCACACTTGGAGTGATCCTTTTCCTCAGGCTTCTCGGGATCCTCGGGATCTTTGGGATTCTCTGGGTTCTCGGGGTTCTCAGGGTTCTCAGGGTTCTCGGGGTTCTCGGGGTTCTCGGGGTTCTCGGGAGCGGCAGGCTCGTAATCGGGATCCCAGGCACCGCAATCGCAAACGCCGTCAACGTAAGAGTGCTGATGAACCTCCTCGGGAATTCTCTCCCAAACCGTGTAAACGTAGGTATCCTTGTTTACTATAATGGTGTCACCGGGGTTGTACTCAACGCCGTCGATCTCCCAGCACTTGAATCTGAAGCCCTCGTCGGGAATAAGTGTGCAATCCTCAAGAACGAAGCTGTCACCGGGGAAGAACATATCGCCTATCTGTGTGCCCTGGCCGCCACCCTTAAGCTGATAGGTAAGGATATACATAGGATCCTCGTCACCAACTACAACGATATGACCGAAGCGATCGGTTTCGAAGGTAATGGTGTTCTCATTCCTCTCGATCTCAACAACCTTGAGAAGCTTAAATTCGTCAGAAACAATGCAAACTCTAACGGTCTTATGCTCCTGAATTTCAATAGGAGCATCCATTGTAATTGTATATTTACCGGCAGGAACAACAGGATATGTCATATCCATATAATCGTAGGTAACCATTACATTATACCAAGCGTAGTATGAGGTGTTGTCACCAAACTTGTAGTAAATATCCTCCGCAAGTCCGTCGGGAAGAGCCTGCTCGTTTCCTATGGCAACGTTAATTGTAACGTTAGGATGGATAATCATATCGCTGTGGCTGAAATCAAATACAAGATTGCTCTCAACGTCGGTATAGTTTTCAAGGTATCCTTCCTGACCGAGGTCTGCAGGAACCGTTATTTCACCGTCACAATGCTCACATATATAAAGCATTACGTCACGTTCGATACCGTTATAGGGGCCTTTCACGAATACAATTCTGTTAGAGCACTCGTCCTCAATGCGATTAAGTCCGCAAGGACAGGAACGGAAGTGAACACCCGTATGCTCGCCAAGGCTCTTAATAGGAGTCCAATCGCCCATTTCGTGGTCACAAGCCCACTCCTCTACATATACCGAGTAAACTCTCTTACACTCGGAGCAGAAGGAAACCACAGCGTCAAGTCTGGAATACTGAGAGGGACCGGAAATTTCTCTTTCAATAATGGTACAGTCAACTCTGCCCTCTGCGCCACACTCAAGACAGGTTGCAAGGTGGCCGTCGTCAAAGGCGAGATGCTCGACAGCATTGCCGTATCTGTGTCCGAGAGCAGGAACGCTGCCCCAATTGTCGCCTGCGTAAATAGGCTCCTCGCCCTTATTGTCCTTATAATTCTGACCGCACTTTGTGCAACGGTAGCTGTGTGCGATACCCTCCTCAGTACAGGTGGGAGCGGTTCCACGAACAAGCTCAAGGCTGCAGGCGTCACAGGTCTTGGGAGTAAACTCGAAGGTAACTAAAACGGAATCGCCGAACTTAAAGATTACCGCCTTCTCACCGTTAATATATACCTCAAAGCTGCTTGTTTCTCCGAAGGTATAGCCTTCCGCAGGAGAAAGAGCCATTATAAGGGTAATCTTGTTGTTGGGTCTGAAGCTATCGTTTTCACCGTATTCAAAGCCGTCCTTGCCACTGTCTGTCCAAATAATACCATTTTTCTGATTGGGATTTTGTAAAGCAAGGTCAGAATTCGAATAGAATGTATCTGCTTTTACACCGGTATATTCTGGCTTTTCACCTACAACGGGAGCAGTGATGGTAACGTCAAGTCTGTTTACTACCGCCTTGGGACACTCAAAGTCAACAAAGATAGACATTGTGTCCTTGGCAGAAGTAACCATAGAAGCCTCGGCTTCAATTCCGTTTATGCTACCGATAACCACGTTACCCGCGTTTTGAATATATGCAAAGCTGTTGCCGGACTTTGCCTGAAGATATACGATCAATCTATAGGTATGACCGGGAATAAAGCTGTCGTTTGCGCCAAGGGCTTCAAATCCGCTTGTGATATCATACCATACAACACCGTTTATTGTACCACTGTAAATACCGTCTGCAGGATAGTAACTGCTCGATGCTGCTGTTGCGCTGAAGTCAGGCTTGCTTCCAGGTGTGGGAGGATCGATACTTATATCAACCTGACCGATTATCTCGTTGTCGCAGGATAGCGCAAGATATGCCGTACCCTCGGTTGCATCATTATCTGTAGCGTATTTGTTAATGGTGAATGTATAATCGCCACAGGTTACAGTATAGCCTAATTTATCTCTTGCCTCATTATAATCAAGAGTCTTATCGCCTGTTACTCTGTACTTAACAAGGATCTGATAGTGTTCACCGAGCTTGAAGGTATAGCTTGAATTAATCTGCTCGGAGCTTGAGCCGTTTATCTTATACCAGAATACATTGGTAACCTCTACACCGGAGGTGGAGGCGGTAACGTTATAGTTAGGCTTTTCGCCTGCAACAGGTTTGATCTCGCCATTAAGGGCAACACGGCCAATAGTTTCAGGAACTCTGAAATCGGTTTCGATGAATATTACACGAGGCTGGCTCTCAAAATATGTATATGTGGATGCCTGACCGTTAATTGTGTAATTTGCGTTAGATGTTCCTGCCTTAAACTCATACTGCTCGCCGCATATTACCTTAACCTTTACGGTGTAGATTTTACCTTCTACGAAAATCTCATCTAAAGCAAGCTTTCTGCCTGTGGTTTTTTCATACCAAGCAACTCCATTGGTAAAGCTGCTGTCGTTATAGGAGGAGTCTACGTTAATAGTATTGCTGCTTGCGGTATAGTTAGGTCTTGCGCCTGAGATAGGAGCTGTAACTTCAACGTCAAATTTTTGGACTTCTGCGCGCTGGACAGCAAACACCTTGGTAATGGTAAGGGTTTCTCTATCCTCAGAAAGTGTGTAATCGTTTGCGGAATATCCGTTAATGTAGGAATTGAAGGAGCCCTTGGAATTGAATTTGTATCCGAATTTAGACTTAACTACAAGTCTGTATTCATAATAGTTTCCAAGAGAGCTTACAATCGCACCGTCAGAATACTTAACACCGTTTTCGTTGTACCAACCCTGGCTTACAACATTAAAGCCATCGCCCGTAACAAGGGCGGTGTCAAGGGGCTGATTATATGTGGGAGCTTCAAGGAAGCTTGCGTTAATATAATTGATGTAGGTACAAAGCTCGCCATAGTCAACGGTGATCTTTACCGACTTGCGATCGTTTGCAAGCTCATAAGTATTAACACTTGAGCCATTTACATAGAGATATAGATAACTGCCGAAAACATATCCGTCATTTGCAGAAACGTCAATGGTTACCCTATAACCCATACCGCGGGTAAAGATATCGGAGCTTAACATTTCGCCATAATACTCGGGATTTTCTAAGTTATACTGATACCATCTTACTCTGTTTACGGTAGCACCGGAAATGTTAATACTAACATCCTTGTCAATCTTCTCATCAATCTTCGGGGTAGAAAGACCCGATATGCTAAAGCCGTAGCAGAGCATATCCTCGTCTGCAAGGATTGCAGATGAAGTAATCGGTGTTGCAATAATTACGGTCATCACACAGACAACCATTAAAAATACTGCAGATAAGCGTGTAGCAATTCTTCTCGTTTTTTTCATTTTTCTTTCCTCCTTTTCTTGCCCCTGCCCCGAGGGGCAGGGATTCTGTTTTAGTCTTTTGTGTTGAATGTTGCTGTTTAAGTTTGCTTTTGGAATATATTTTTACTCTTCTTCAGAGCTGTTATCGGGATTTTCTTCGGGTTTTTCGGGTGTTTCGGGTGCTTCGGGTTTTTCGGGCGCTTCGGGCTCTGTTTCGGGAGAGGATTCGGCTTTTTTCTTAGAAAACAGAGGGCCGAAGAGACAGGCTAAAATAATCAGAATACCGACCACGAGGGCAATTATCCACACATAGAGAGGAGGCGCCTCGGTCTCTTCCGCCTTTACACCGATGACGGCATAACGGCTGAAATGATTGGTAAGGAAGGTGAGAGTGCCATCACCGTTAACAGTGGTCTCACAGGGAAAAGCATCTCCATTAGAGTCAATATAAACGACCTGAAGGCTATCGTACGCGGAGGCGTTTTCGGGAATGGGTAGGGTGACCTCAATCTCTCCGCCGGGCTGTACATTTGCGCCGTCAAGAAGCAGCTCAATGTCATAGGTCGCAAGAATATCCGTCTGCTTATCCTCACCGACAGAGGCGCTGATGCTGTCATGAGTCTCAGAGGAAATCTCCTCCTCTACACAATCAACCTCAAGGATGGTGTTTTCATCAAGCACGGCATCGCTGCCCTCGGGCACGCTGACCTTTATCTCCTCATCGGATGACAGGATCTCGTCTACCTTGACGAGCATATCAACTCTCTCTTTTTTCGTTCCCTCACAGAGATCGCAGGTGTAGGTCATCTCGCCGTATGCATCATAGTCGGGCTTGAGAGTGATCTCGCCGCCGTCCCACTGACAGTCACCGTACTCTCTTTCGCCGCACTCACAGGCGCGATAGTGCTTGCCGACGACGGTCGCCTCACAGATCCAATCGCCAAAGCTGTGATCGTGCTGAACGTAGTTCGGGTCTTCCTCTCCGCACTCGCATCTGCCGTCAACAAATACGTGATTGTGAGGGGGAACATAGTTAGGATCTTCCTCACCGCATTCACATCTGCCATCAACAAATACGTGATTGTGAGGGGGAACATAGTTAGGATCTTCCTCACCGC
>JAFWXZ010000081.1 GCA_017522795.1 Clostridia bacterium
AGCTGCTCTGGATGATTTTGGCGTACGGGTATACAGAGAGGACAGATACTCCTTCTTTACCTTCGGCGGTCAGACACACCGCGGAAGAGAGCTTCAGGTCGAAGGAGACTGGTCGGGCGCTGCCTTTCTTGAGGCGCTAAATCATATTGGCGGCAGTGTTGTAATTGAGGGTATGAACGAAAGCAGCCTGCAGGGAGACCGAGTATGCGGTGAGCTGTTTTCAAGGCTTGACGAGGGCTATGCCGAAATGGATATTGCAAACTGCCCCGATCTTGCGCCCATACTATTTACACTTGCGGCTATAAAAAGCGGTGCAAGATTTACAGGCACGAGAAGGCTTCGCGACAAGGAGAGCGACAGAATTGTGGCTATGCAGACAGAGCTTGAAAAATTTGGAGCGAAGCTTGTAGTCGAGGAAAACGCGGTGACGGTTTTAAGCCGAGAGCTTCACGCACCGAGTGAAAGACTGCACGGTCATAATGACCACAGAATAGTTATGTCGCTTTCGGTGATATGCACCCTGTTTGGCGGAGAGATAGATGGATGTGAGGCGGTAAGCAAAAGCTACCCCACCTTCTTTAAGGATATAAAAGCATTAGGAATTGACACGTATGAAATTGACTAAGGACACGAAAATACTTATAATCGGTCTTGGTGTTATGGGCGGAAGCTATGCCAAGGCACTGACAGATCAAGGCTACAAGGTAAGCTGTATCACAAAAGAGGCGGCAGACCTGAGGATCGGTCTTGAGGGAGGAATGATATACAAAGGCTCCTGCGAAGTTGAGCCCGAGCTTGTCAGCGAGGCGGAGCTTATCATTTTTGCCCTCTACCCCGCCGCATTTATCGGCTGGATAGAGAAATATCAGCATCTGATCTCTCCAGGTACGGTCATCACCGACGTGACGGGCGTTAAGAGCGGAGTGGTGTATAAAGTACAGGAAATGCTCAGAGATGACGTTGAGTACATCGCGGCGCACCCTATGGCAGGACGCGAGAGAAGCGGAGTTGAGTACGCAGATCCAAGCGTTTTCCGCGGCGCGAACTATATCGTCACTCCCACAGAGAAAAACAGCCTTGAGGCGATAAAGCTATGCAAGACTCTGGGCGAGGAGCTCGGCTTCCTTCGCATCAGCGAGCTTGCCCCCGAGGAGCACGACAGAATGATTGCCTTTTTGTCCCAGCTGACGCATATTATCGCCGTCACGCTGATGAACTGCAACGATTCTGACGGACTTGAGAAGTACACGGGTGACTCCTTCCGCGATCTTACCAGAATAGCCAAGATTAACGACCGAATGTGGTCTGAGCTTTTCCTTATGAACAAGGAAGCTCTGCTTGATGAGATGGACAGATTTATGGAGGAATTTGCCGAGTTTCGCAGCTATCTTGCAGCCGAGGACGGCAAACGAATGAGAGAAAAAATGCGCTCGTCAAGTGCGAGAAGATCGCTCTTTGACAAGCCTGCAAAGTAATAGCACATACCAAGGAGATACCGATATGAATATGGAATTTTACAGAAAGCTACCCATACCGAAGGATATAAAGGCACAGTTTCCCCTCAGTGCAGAGAGCGAGAGGGCTCTGGCGACGAGAGTTGACGCGCTTCGCTCTGTATTTTCGGGTGAGAGCGAAAGGTTTATACTTATAATAGGTCCCTGCTCTGCCGACAGAGAGGATGCGGTTATGGACTACATCTACCGTCTGCGCGAAGTGGAGGAGAATGTTAAGGATAAGATAATTATTGTGCCGAGAATATACACCAATAAGCCCCGAACCACCGGCGAGGGCTACAAGGGTATGCTTCATCAGCCCGATCCAAACCAGGATCCCGATATGCTTAAGGGTATCGTTGCCATAAGACAGCTTCACATGAAAGCTATTGCCGAGACAGGATTTGGCTGCGCTGACGAGATGCTTTATCCCGAGAACTACAGATATCTTTCCGACCTGCTTGCATACGTTGCGGTAGGTGCCAGATCAGTTGAAAATCAGCAGCACAGGCTTGCTGCCAGCGGCTTTGATATTCCCGTAGGTATGAAGAACCCCACGGGTGGAGATATCAGCGTTATGATGAACTCTATCAAGGCGGCGCAATCCTCCCACGTATTTCTCTATCGAGGTTGGGAGGTTAAGACCCATGGAAATCCTCTATCCCACGCAATCCTGCGCGGCTACGTAGACAAGCACGGCAAGTCACATCCCAACTATCACTACGAGGATCTGTATGATCTTTATGAAACCTATATGGCATCAGGACTTGAAAATCCTGCGGTGGTGGTTGACACCAATCACGCGAACTCGGGCAAGAAGTACCTTGAACAGGTGAGAATCGCCAAGGAGATACTTCACAGCTGCCGCTATTCCAAGGACGTAAGAAGCATCGTAAAGGGACTTATGATCGAGAGCTATATAGAGGACGGATCGCAGAAGATATGCGAAAACTCTATTTACGGCAAGTCGGTCACCGACCCCTGTCTCGGCTGGGAAAAGACCGAGAGACTGATCTATGAGATCGCAGAGGTGCTGTAATAAATACAGAACAAATTATTTTAGACAAAATAATAAAAGATATTGACTTTCTTTCCGTTTTATGTATAATTAAATTTGTATGAATATTGTAATTTATCGGAGACAAAACTGATGGATTTGTTAATTTCTATATTTGAATTTATAACAGTCGAGGGAGAACGGCCGGATAATTATGATCCCTATCACTTTATGTGGGTGGGAATAGTGCTGGCTATCACTGTATTCTTGCTCTGCTTCTGTCAGAATATGAGTGACAAGAGTGTGCGAAATGTCACAGCAGGCTTGTGGCTATCAATGGCTATTCTTGAACTGATGAAGCAGGTTATATTCGGTCTTTCAGTCGTAGACGGCGCCTTTGTGTGGGATTTTGAATGGTATGCATTCCCCTTCCAGTTCTGCGCCTCGCCGCTGTACGTACTACCTATCGTGGCATTTGCAAAGGACGGCAAGCTTCGTGATGCTGCTATAACCTTTATTGCTACGTTTTCGTTGTTTGCGGGAATATGCGTATACATTTTCCCAAATGACGTTTTTGTTCACACGACAATAATTAATGCACAGGCAATGTACCATCACGGCGTACAGATATTCTGGGGCATATATCTTGCGGTAAGATACAAAGAGAAAATGCATTTCAGAAATCTTCTAAAGGGAACGTTGATATTCTCTACACTTGCCGCCATCGCAATGGTTATGAATATCGTAATGCATAATTACTTTTTGGCTCAGGGCATGGATGATACATTTAATATGTTCTTTATCAGCCCTTACTACGAGTGCACACTTCCCGTGCTCTCTGTTGTATATCATGCGGTGCCCTATCCCGTATTTCTCTGCGTATATATCTTCGGATTTATGCTTTGTGCAGGGTTGATAATGCTTATCGTCAAGGGCGTTTTAAGACTTGCAATGCTGAAAAAGTAAATTTCAGATTTATAAAACAAAAAACAAGCATACAGCAAAAGAGTATGCTTGTTTTTTGTTTTATTATTTTCTTAGCCGCCGAGGTAGGCTTTTTTGATCTCCTCGTCGTTCAGCAGCTCCTCTCCCGTTCCGGTCTTTACCATTTTTCCTATCTCAAGAACATAGGCTCTGTCTGCTATAGACAGAGTTTTCTTTGCGTTCTGCTCAACGAGAAGAACGGTAGTTCCCATAGAATTAACCTTTTTTATCATTTCAAAAATGGTATTTACGTACAGAGGAGAGAGTCCCATACTGGGCTCGTCAAGAAGCAAAAGCTTTGGGCTTGACATAAGAGCGCGGCTCATTGCCAGCATCTGCTGCTCGCCTCCTGAAAGAGTACCTGCTATCTGGTTTTTTCTTTCTTCCAAAATCGGAAAGCTTTTATAAATTTCACGAAGCTTATCCTCAAATCCGCCTTTGTTCTTTACGGAGTAATAACCCATCTGCAGATTTTCAAAAACAGTAAGCTCCTGGAAGATACGTCTGCCCTCGGGAACCTGCGCCATTCCCTGATAAACGAGCTTATGCGCCGGAGTAGAGCTGACGTCCTTGCCAAAAAGAGTGACCTTACCTGCCGCCTTAGGCAAAAGTCCGCTGACGGCGTGCATAATGGTGGTTTTACCCGCTCCGTTCGCGCCTATAAGCGCGACTATCTCTCCCTCGTTTACCTCGAAGGAAACACCCTTTATCGCCTTGATAAGACCGTAGTTTACCTCAAGATCACGTACTTCAAGTATTGCCATATCAGGTTTCTCCTTTCTTAGTTATCGTCACCGAGGTACGCTCTAATAACCTCGGGATCTGAAAGAGCCTCGGCTGTTTTGCCCTCGGTGAGAGCCGTACCGAAGTTTAACACGGTTACTCTGTCACAGATACCCGTGACAAGATTCATATCGTGCTCGATAAGAAGAATCGTCATATCGAAATTGTCTCTGACGAAGCGAATAGTATCCATAAGCTCGGCGGTTTCCTGCGGATTCATACCCGCAGCAGGCTCGTCAAGAAGGAGTAGCTTCGGATTCGTAGCAAGAGCGCGGGCTATCTCAAGCTTGCGCTGCTTGCCGTACGGAAGATTGCAGGCAAGCTGATTTTTATACTCGTAAAGTCCAAAGATCTTCAGCAGCTCCTCAGCCCGAGCTACCATCTGACGTTCGGTCCTGAATTGCCTTGGAAATCTGAAAATCGTGGGGATAATTCCGCATTTAAACTCGGGCAGATTATGAAGTCCTACCATTACGTTACGGATAACAGTCATATTATTGAAAAGACGTATATTCTGGAAGGTACGGGCAATTCCCTTGCCGTTTATCTTTTCCTGAGAAAGCCCCTTCAGCTCCTCGCCGTTCAGATAAAAGCTGCCCGTCGTAGGCTTATAAACGCCTGTGAGCATATTAAAGACCGTCGTCTTACCTGCTCCGTTAGGACCGATAAGTCCGTATATCTCGTTCTTTTTAATTTTCAGGTTGACGTCCTGAGCCGCCTTGATACCTCCGAAGGAGATGCCGAGATTTTTTGTTTCAAGAACGTATTCCGACATTACTTTTTCTCCTCCTTATCAGGTTTTTGCACGCTTTCATTTACTATTACGTCAACCGAAAGCAGCTCGTCCATATCGATCTTTGTAGGAACTCTGTCCCATTTTCCCTCGTCATCGGCATAACCGTGCTTGTTGCGGAAGAAGCCGAAGAAGCGACTGAGAAGCTTTCTTGCGTTATACTTCTCTCTGAAGGGACGAAGGGCGGGAGCGTTATTATAAATAACAACGAGGATAAGCACGAGAGCGTATATCATATCATTCAGCACCGCCAGGTCGCCCGTAAGAACGCTCTGCAATCTTACGTCAAGGAATGTTATAAAGGTTGCCGATATGATCGCGCCGCTAATATTACCCATACCGCCGAGAACTACCATAACGAGTATCTCGATAGACTTGTTATAATCAAATACCGAGGCGGTAACGTTTGAGTTGGCAAAGCTGTACATAACGCCTGCTATACCCGCGAATACCGCAGAGACTATGAATCCGCAAAGCTTGTATTTAGTCACGTTAATACCCGTCGCTTTAGCAGCAATCTCGTTATCTCTGATAGCGGTTATGGCTCTGCCGTGCTTTGAGCGTATAAGGTTCTGAATAACGGCTATGGCTATAAGAACCAAAACAAAGCCGATGATAAAGAAATACTGCTTATCAAATCGCGGTGTTCTAATGCCAATAGGACCGCCGACAGTCTTTCCGCCTATTTCAAAGGTGACGTTCTGGAAAATGGTTTTTACGATTTCACCGAACGCCAGTGTCACTATCGCAAGATAGTCACCGCGAAGACGAAGCGCGGGTAAGCCGATAATGAATCCGCATACACCCGCAACGGCAGCGCCAACGACCATTGAAATAACGAATGAAAGTACTCCGTCTCCTGCCATTATACCGCTGCTCTCAAGTAGCATAGAGGTAATACCGCCAAAATACGCGCCTACACACATAAATCCGGCGTGTCCCAGCGAGAGCTCGCCGAGGAAGCCGACTACCAAAGAGAGCGACACGGCGAGAATAATATTCATGGTGATCTTCTCAAGAAGGAAAAGGTCGGACTGCTTTATGCCACCTGACATAGTAAGAGCCGTCAGGACAAGAGCTATAGCTCCGATAGCCACGTAATTGACAGCGTATTTCCATTTGATCTTTTTGAAGAGAGATTTGAGCTTTTCCATTATACCTTTTCCCTCCTCTTCTTGCCAAGGATTCCCGTAGGCTTTACCAACAGGATCACAATAAGAATGGCAAACTCAATAGCCATAGTATAGGGGGCAACGGTAGGTATAGAGTTGCAAACGCACTCTACAACACCGAGAAGTATTCCGCCAAGCATAGCGCCGGGAATGGAGCCGATTCCTCCGATTACCGCCGCGGTAAACGCCTTAATTCCTGGAAGCGCGCCATATGTAGGCATAATCGTAGGTACTCGAAGAAGACTGAACAGTCCTGCGAGAGATGCAAGAGCCGAGCCTATGGCAAAGGTGATCATAATAATATGGTCAATATTTACTCCCATCAGTCTGGCGGCGTCCTTATCCTCAGAAACCGCTATCATTGCTCTGCCAGTCTTGGTCAGCTTTACAAACAAGGTAAGCGCGATCATAATAACTATCGAGCAAGCGAGGGTTATAATAGTGCCGTAGCTTATAGAAACCTCTCCGATAACAAGGCTGCCGAGATCGGCAATAATGACGTACTTAGGAGATGCACCGAAAATAATCTGCGCCAGGCTCTGAAGGAAGTAGCTGACTCCGATAGCCGTAATAAGAACGGCAAGAGGAGATGCTCCGCGAAGAGGCTTGTACGCTGCCTTCTCTACCGCGATACCGAGTCCAATGCAAAAAAGCACTGAAAAAACAATTGCCAGAATAGGATTGACCGAGAGGAATACGAGTATAGCATAGCCGCCCACCATAATGATGTCGCCGTGAGCAAAATTAAGCATCTTCGCAATACCGTAAACCATTGTGTATCCAAGAGCGATCATAGCGTATATGCCGCCAAGGCTCAACCCGTTTACCAATGTAATTAAGAAATCCATAAAAGTTCCTTTTTCCTTATAAACAATTTGCCGGCACACCTAACCGGCGTGTCAGCAAATTGAAGTTATTATTTATTAATTTGCTTCCTTAACTATATACTTAACGGCTTCCTTATTAACAAAACCGTTTTCAGTCCAGGAAATAGAAGATTTTCCGTCCGCCTCGGGCTTACCCGTAATACCGTGGTATTCAAAGTTGCCAGTGAACTGAGCCTTAAGGATCTCACACATCTCGGATGCGGAGGTAGAACCGTCAATATTCTTGCCCTCAGCCTTTGCAGCCTTGAGCGCCTCGAAGATAGCGTATACGCAGTCATAAGCAGCAGCGCCGAACTGATTGAGAGGCTCCTTTTCACTGTCAAAGGTTTCATTGTACTTCTTTATAAAATCTGCAGCAGCGCCCGTAGTTGCGTTGGAGTTGAAGTGAGAAAGGTAAGAAACCTCCTGAGGAACACTATTGATATCAAAGCCGTCGATTGCATCGACACCGTCAAGACCGTCGCAACCGAAATAAACGGCGTTTGCCTTTATAACGCTCTTTCCTGCGGTCATAAACTGAGACGCGGGAGTGTAGTAGATAGGCATAAAGATAATATCACAATCCTTAAGAGCCTGTACCTGCTGATTGAAGTCGGATTCCTCTCCCTTGAAGGATGCCTTTACGATGCTGCCGAAGCTGTCATCGAGAGACTCCTCAAACTTTGCAAGAATACCGGTGGAATATTCATCATCGGACTTGTAGAAGGCTCCTACCTTCTTGCCCTGATAATTTTCGTTGAAATAAACTGCGGATGCGGTGCCCTGATTAGAATCTGCAAAGCACATCTGGAATCCGTTAGCATACTCGGGAATCGCATCTCCGGTAGCAGAGGGGGTAAGGAAGAACACATTGTCCTCATAGCTAAGCTCCTTGAACTCAAGGCCGGGAGCGGTAGTTACAGTACCGAGAGAGATCTGCATTCCCTTTTCAAGAAGGGTTGCATAGGAATTGGCAACAAGCTCGGGCTTGTGCTGATCGTCAATCATTTCAAGAGAGAACATAATTCCGTCAAGGCCGCCTGCCTCGTTGATCTCGCTGACAGCAAGCTTAGCGCTATTATAAACAGCCGTGCCGTAAACCGCTGTGCCACCGGTCAGAGGACCGGTAAGACCAATCTTAATGGTGCTGTCGGAGAAAGAGGGAACCTCAAGCTCATCACTCTTGCAGGCTGCAAGAACAGGAACCATAAGTGCAAGGGTAAGCACAAGACAAAGAACTTTTTTAAACGTTGTTTTCATAGTATACTCCATTCTGCCACTTGGCACAAAAAATAAAATATGCATCAATTATATTACTTTTTAATTCATTTGTCAATATGTTTTTTGCAAAAAAGTAGACATTTTTGCAAGAAAGTAATAATAATAATTCAATTTGATGAATAATAATGCGTTTTAATGAATAATAATGCGTTTTATGAAATGAATCCTCCAAGCATTACCACTCCGTCACGGTAAAGAACGGCGGACTGACCCGGGGCAAATTTCCGAGGAGAAGAAAGTGTAAGGGTTGCTCTGCCATCGGGATAGAGATGGGCGATACAAGACACGAGAGGCGCAGTATAGCGAAGCTTGACGTCAAGCTTGACCTCGGTCTCCTCGGTGGGCGCTGTCATTCCAGAATACACAACGTCGGTAAGATCTACCTTGTTTTTGCCCTGCAGGGTGGGAGAGAGGGTGACGGTATTATTCTGCGCGTCGATATGGGTGACGAAGGCACGCTCGCCAAGCGAGATGCCAAGCCCCTTGCGCTGACCGACCGTATAATGTATGATTCCCTTGTGTCTGCCAAGGATTTTACCCTCGGTATCAACAAAATTGCCCTCGGGGCATTTGCCAGCCATCTGCTCGATATACTCGGTGTGATTGCCGTTTGGGAGGAAACAGATCTCCTGACTATCCGCCCGATCAGCAGCCGAGATGCCCTGCTCCGAC
>JAFWXZ010000007.1 GCA_017522795.1 Clostridia bacterium
GAGGGAAGTGCTTCTCGAGCTTAAGATGCTTGCAGAGGTTGGACTTATCGGTTTCCCCAACGTAGGCAAATCCTCTATTCTCTCCCGTATCTCCTCCGCAAAGCCCAAGATCGCAAACTATCACTTTACCACCCTCTCTCCCAACCTTGGCGTTGTAAGTATGGGTGAGGGCAGGGGCTTCCTTGCCGCAGATATTCCCGGTCTTATTGAGGGCGCGTCGGAGGGACAGGGCCTTGGTCACGATTTCCTCCGTCACGTTGACAGATGTCGCCTGCTTCTTCACGTTGTAGATATTGCAGGCACAGACGGCAGAGATCCCGTTTCGGATATTGAGAAGATAAATTACGAGCTCGCTCTGTATTCCGAGGAGCTTTCCCACCGTCCCCAGATTATCGTTGCAAATAAGATCGACTCTGTTCTTGAGGAAGAGGATATCTATATTAACTTCAAGAATTACGTTGAGAGTCGCGGACTCCCCGTGGTATACGTTTCCGCAGTCACAGGCGAGGGACTTGAGGAGCTTGTACGGCTTGCTACCGATAAGCTTCGCGATCTTCCTCCCGTCACTATATACGAGTCCGAGTATTCTCACGAGGATGAGGCTATATCCTCCTCCGCAGGCGTTAGAGAAACCACGGTACGTAAAGAAAACGGCAAATATATCGTTGAGGGCGAATGGCTCTACAATTTTATGGGACAGATCAACTTCGACGATTACGAATCGCTTAACTTCTTCCAGCGCGTTCTTATTAAAAACGGCGTTATTGACAAGCTTCGCGAGGCGGGAATAGAGGAGGGCGACACCGTCTCTATCTATGACTTCGAGTTTGACTTCGTATTCTGATTTTACGCATAGATACCGAGCGCTCTGTTGATGCCGCCACCGATTATCCTTGATGCAAAGGAGGCTATCTCGTTTATCTCCTTTGGAGATACGAACATCGGCTCGGTAGGGCATTCGCTGTCACGGCATAGCACTCTCGTATCTATGACGGTCGGTACGCCTATGGCAATTACGGGGACGCCCACCGTTTCTATACCTATAGCGAGACGGGGGTTTCCTATTCCGCTTCCGGGGGAGATTCCCGTGTTGCATATCTGCACCGTGCTTCCGAGTCGCCTTGCATCACGGGCGGCAAGGGCGTCTATGGCAATAACCGCATCTGGTTTTATAAGATCGCACACTCCGCGCACTATAACCGCTGCGTCAAGACCGCTTGTTGCGGCAACTCCCGGGGCTATCACAGCAATTTCGGCGCAGCTTAGTCGCCGGAATAATCTTTGGTCGTGCTCCTTGATGTGCATAGTTGGCTTAACCTCCCTCGCCGTCATCTCTCCTATGGAGTCGGGGGTGAGATACCGATTTCCGAGACCGCATATCAGTATTCTCCCGGGGAAGATCTCAGACCTGTCAAGCATACGGCATATGCCGCTTGCTATCTCGTTTTTTGCATCCTCGATTTCATCCGTGCCCAGCATATCTGCGCGTTTCATCTGCAGAGTGTCGTACATTCCCATAGGACGACCAATGGACTCAGCCCCCTTTTTGCTGCTGATCCTTATTCTCTCCCAATAGCCCACGCGGCAGTTTTCCTTGTGATACTCCACACCGGGTATTTCAAGGTCGGCTCTGCGCCTCTCTGCAGCAAGGTCGGTGTAGGGCAGATCACCCGTGTAGCTTCTTTCGGTAAAATATCCGTACATATAAACCCTCCTTTGTTTGTTTAAGGGATTTTTGACGGTGAAAATAGGGCTTATGCAGCCTATAATAACATTGAAAGGCAGTTTTATGAAAAGAAATAAAAAATTTGGTCTTAATACGGTCACCGATCTTAAGGTCTTTCTTCTTTTTCTTTTAGACAATATACGTTATCCCGTTGACAGAGCAACGGTTATGAGCATCGCCACCGAGAACACAGACGATATCTCACTCGACTACGATCAGTGCCTCGGCGAGCTTACCGACTCGGGCCATATTCTCTATGACGAGGTAGATGGTGAAAAATATTATATGATCTCCGATAAGGGCAGGACTGTAGCTTCAGAGCTTTACGATAGCCTTGACGAGGGATTCAGAGAAAGAAGCCTGCGCTCTGCAATAAAGCACGTTTCTCTCTCCAAGAGCGGCGCGTCAATCAAGGCGTATATAATGACCACAGAGGCGGGCCGTTATCGCGTCACCCTTGAGGCGCACGATCGCTTTGGCGAGCTTATGCAGACCTCCCTTACCGTAAATTCTCTTGCAGAGGCAGAGCAGATAAAGCGTAATTTTGAGGCAAAGCCCGACGGCGTTTACAGGGGCGTTTTGTTCTCTGCAACGGGTAAAATCGAATATTTGTCCTGAATTTAATATTTTTAGCACATTGCACAATTTGGTGCCGCGTTTTCTGTTAATTATTGTAAGATATTTAGAAAAAATAAAATAAATCTCTTGACAAATAATGAACAAAAAGTTATAATTATTACGTTAATGGAAGTTTTTTCTATGAATTTGTATGAAAACACCGATATTTGCAGTCTGATCTCTCTCTGCCGCCAGCATAATGACGAGGCGTTTGACGAGCTTGTAAGGCGGTATACGCCTATGATGCGTAAGGTCGTTTTGAGCTTTGACTCTCTTCCTTACGAATTCACCGAGCTTTTTTCGGAGGCTTGCGTTGCTCTTCACACAGCAGCGTGCAGATTTGATCTTTCGCAACAGGACGTCACATTTGGACTCTATGCCAGAATATGTATCCGCAATCGCATAGTTGATCTGGTTCGCGCCGCCGAGGCGGATCCTGACATCACCGACGGCGACGTGGAGCTGGTGACCGAGGAATATAATCTGGAGAAAAGACTTGAGGAAAGGGAGATTTTCGACAGTCTGCTCGTTTCCGCCAGAGATCTTCTTTCGGATTATGAATATCGAGTGCTGCTTCTTCATATTCAGGGATATAAAACTGCCGCCATTGCCGCTATGCTTTCCCGTAGCGCAAAGTCGGTGGACAATGCCAAATCCCGTCTGTTTCGCAGACTAAGAGCAGAGATTGGTGATATCTCTAATATTTAATTCGTTTATTATGCCCAAGGTAGCTTAAGGGAGAGCGTTGGTTATACAAAGGCGTCGGTTGGAATCCGTCTCAGGGCAAATATTTTATAAACCTATCAAGGGAGAAAAGACACAATGTACCAGGACGAGACATTGAAGTGCAGAGACTGTGGCAACGAATTCGTTTTCACAGCAGGCGAGCAGGAATTCTACGCACAGAGAGGCTTTGAGAACAAGCCCTCCAGATGCAAGGAGTGCCGTACCGCAAAGAAGAACGCGCAGAAGAGTGCAAGAGAGATGTTTGCAGCTGTTTGCGTAGAATGCGGTAAGGAGTGCCAGGTGCCCTTCAAACCCACCGAGGGTAAGGCTGTTTACTGCAGCGAATGCTTCGCAGCAAGAAGAGCAGCTCACGACGCGCAGTAAGCCTTCGGCTTTAAGCGACCACCTTCAAAAAAGAGAGCCCGATTGGGCTCTCTTTTTTCTCTTGAAAAGTAAGCAAATATGTGTTATAATTAACTTGTAAATCAAAAAATGGAGGTTGATATGAAAAAAATACTTATTTTCATATTAGTTTTTATGCTTGCGCTTGCAACCCTTGCTTCCTGCACTCCCGATAATTCGCAGGGTGGCAACAATGATCAGGGTGGCAATAACGATCAGGACAATGATCAAGGCGGCAACAACGATCAGGGCGGCTCTGATAATAATGATGACACGAATCAGGGCGGCGGTGACGGCACTGCACAGACCTATACCGTAAACTTTAAGAACAACGCATCCTGGACTACGGTTAACGTTTATATTTGGCTCACCGCCAATGAGACCGATACCTATTTTACTGAGGTTTGGCCCGGATCCGCTATGACCGAGGGAGAGGACGGCTGGTATTCTTTCAGCTTTGAATGTGAAAGCACCGATGGCGTAAAGCTTATTTTTAACGACGGAACCAATCAGACAGCTGATCTTCTTTTCGATGCAGAAAAGCTCTGGTGGGCAAACAGCGTTGCATATGCAAGTAAGGCAGAGGCAGAGCAGTCTCATTTTGAGAGTGTGACAGTCTATTATAAGAACACTACAGGCTGGGAAGCTCCTCATTTCCATGCATGGACAACTGCAGGAGCGGTGAATAGCTGGCCCGGAGTTCCTATGACGAAGGTAGAGGGCAGCGATGATTGGTATTCTATCACCTGCGACGTAGCATCTCTCGATGGACTTGGATATCTTTTCGGTGATGGCAGCGGAGAGGGAAGTGCCGCAACGGGCAATCAGACCTCGGATATCGTTTATAATTCATCCAAGCTTTATTACGCTGGCGGAAATCTGTACGCAACTATGGAGGAGGCTGAATCCGATAAGGTCGAGTATGCAGATCTGTATATTCGCGGCTCTCATAATAACTGGGGAACAGACTCAAGATTTACCCTTGATGCAAACGGCAATTCGGTTATTACCGTCACCCTTTCCGCAGGAGTTCAGTTCAAGATCGCAAACGGAAATTGGAGCTATGACATCAACTATACTAACACCGCTTTCCAGTCAAATTCAAGCTTCGATTGGGGAACCGATAACAATAACGTTAAGGTAGTCACCGCGGGAACCTATACCTTTACCGTGACACCTGACGGCACCCTTACTATTGAGAAAAACTGATAACAAAATAATAAAATCAGGCTGCCTACTTAGGCAGCCTGATTTTGCTTAAAACAATAAAAATGATATTTAATTTTCGGCAGAAGGCGTCTTGTCGAAGTTTTCTTTGTCTGACTCATCAACCTGTTCCAGTAGCTTTTTCTTGATTTTAGGGTAAATTATCAATAGCGCAACAACCATTGCGATTACACCCAGTGACCAGGAGATCGGATAGATGGTGTATATGCCGATCAGAGTGTGGAACTGCTCCATCGGGTAGAAGACAAACACCCAGATCATTCTTAAAATGCATATCGCGCCGATGCTGACTATCATAGGAATCGTTGAGTATCCAAGGCCTCTTAGTGCACCCGACAGTGTATCCATTAGTCCGCACATAAAGTATACCGACAGCATAAAGCCCATAAGCTCTACCGCAGAGTTGATAACCAGATCCTTGTCGGCAACATTAGGATCAACGTAAAGGTTTGCAAGAGGCTCGGCAAACAGATTTACCAGCTGTCCACCAACTATTCCAACGATCAGAACCTGAACAACCGCATATAATATGGATTTTTTAATTCTGTCGGGCTTTTTCGCACCGTAATTCTGTCCTGTAAAGGTCATTGCCGCGTGCAGATAGGAGTTCATAGCAGTGTGTACGAGACCCTCAATATTGATGGCAATAGCCTTGCCCTCAAGATCATATCCGGGAAGGTCGTTTATACCCGCCGTAAGAATAATGTTTGAAATAGAGAACAGCGTGCCCTGAAGGCCTGCGGGAATACCGAGATAGAGAATTTCCCTCAGCAGTGAAGCGTCTATCTTCAGCTTTTCCATATTCAACGCATAGGGTTGATCCTTTCTATGCATAAGAATAAGCACCACTGCGATAGCAGACAGGTACTGAGATATTATCGTTGCCAGAGAAACACCGTCTACCGACATACCGAATGCGAGCACAAAAAGCAGATTCAACAGAATGTTGCATACACCCGAGGATGACAGAATGATAAGCGGAGTTTTTGAGTCGCCAACAGACCGAAGGGTTGACGCGCCAAAGTTATAAACCGCAGATGCGGGAATACCCGCGCAGATAATTCGCAGATAGAGCAGGGCGTCATCCATAAGCTCGGGCTTGGTTTTCATAAGTATCAGCGCAGGCTCGGAAATAAGAAGACCTAATGCCGAGAAGCATATACCCGCAATAAGCGAGAATGTCATAGACGTATGTACCGCGCGGGAGAGCTTTTCGTCGTCCTTCGCGCCAAAGCTCCTTGCGATTACTACTCCCGAGCCACCGGCTATACCCATAAAAAGGTTAACTATAAGGTTGGCGAGTGAGGTAGTAGATCCAATGGCCTCAAGGGCACTGTCATTTCCCGAAAATCTTCCGACGACGATACTATCCGCCATGTTGTAGAATATCTGCAGCATACCCGTCATTATTATGGGTATGACGAATTTTATCATTGGTAAAAACAGCGGTCCTTCGGTCAGATTACGCTTTGTTTTCGACATGACTTAACCTCCCCGTCCATAGATTTCTAAAGTCAATAAAGATATTGTATTCCTTTTTTTCTCTTTTGTCAATTACTTTGGCATAAAAAACCAAAAAGTGTTTCGATATACCGTGTCGAAAAAAATAATAATTAATAAAAATTTTTATTATTTTACTGTACAAATGAATTTTTATATGCTATAGTATATAAGGCATATTGTGGTTTCTTACAAATATGCTTACATTTTGTTTATAAAGGTTGATTATGGAATATAAAAAGAAATTCAAAGACCGAAGTGCAAAGCCTAAGGCGCCGAGGGATAACGCCACCAGGCGCGAGCCCGACGAGAACGTCATCTACGGCAGAAACGCAGTCAAGGAGTTGCTTTCCAGCGGCAGAGATATTGATAAAATATACATTCAGGAGGGAGATCGTGAGGGATCGGTAAATCTTCTTCTCGGTATTGCCTCCGAGCGAAAGCTTCCTATACACGAGGTTGACCGCGCAAAGCTTGACAGCATCAGCTGCGGCAATCATCACCAGGGCATCGTTGCCATTGCCGCCGAGCGTAATTACGCCACCGTGGACGAGATTCTCGCCTATGCAGATGAGCGGGGCGAGCCCCCTTTCGTCATTATTCTTGACGGAATCGAGGATCCACACAATCTTGGTGCGATTATCAGAAGCGCCGAGTGCTCGGGCGCCCACGGAGTTATTATTCCAAAGCGACGTGCCGTAGGACTTACCTCAACCGCAGCAAAGGCTTCTGCGGGCGCAGTTGAATATATGAAGGTTGCAAAGGTGACTAACCTTGCATCTACAATTGATGAATTAAAGGAGCGCGGCCTTTGGCTTTATGCTGCCGATATGGACGGCAAAAGCTACTGTGATACCGATCTTTCGGGCGCAGTCGGACTCGTTATGGGTAGCGAGGGCTTTGGCATCTCTAGATTAGTTAAGGAAAAATGTGATTTTGTCGTGTCCATTCCCCTTTACGGCAGAGTCAATTCAATGAACGTTTCCTGCGCGGCGGCGGTTCTTATGACCGAGGTTGCGAGACAAAGAAGAAAGTGAGGTTAAACCGTGGAAAACAAGAATAATATTATTGATAACGAAAATACTAACACTCCTGAAATAGAAGAAGAGTCGGGCGTACTCGTCCTTGAGGGCGAATTCGCATCTGAAGAAGAGGTCGAGCCTGTAAAGAGCTCTACCTATATGCCTCGCTTTACCGAGGCAAGCGAGAAGTACAGACGAAAGGGTGATGCCAAGATCCGCGAGAGACTTGGTATCAAGTCGGTTCCCGAGAAGGAGGAAGAAACTAACCCCGATGAGATAAAGCTTGATCCCACCGCTGAGTTTGATGCCGATTTTGAGGGCACTGCGGAGGCTAAGGAGCCTGAGAATGTTGCCATTGACGAGAGCGACGAGTCTATCAACGTTATGAAATTCAAGAGCCCTGAGGATGAGCTTGAGGAGGAGGCAGAGCGTGAGAGAGAGGAGATCAAGAAGCTCCTCGCCAGCGATTCAAAGCCTAAGGAAGAGCCCGTGTCCGAGCCTGAGGTAGAGCCTGTCGTTGAGGAGGAAGAACCCGAAGCAGTAGAGCCTGATGAGGAGATAAAGGAATACAGCATTCCAGATCCCGATGAGGCAGAGTTTGAGGTCTTTGATTTCGATAAAGACAAGAAAGAGAAAAAGAAGGCTCCCGCGGTAGATCCTACTCCCGTCGTTAGGACAAACGGCAAAAATAACAGAGACACCGAGTTTAATAATCCCGCCCAGCGCGATAGCATCAAGGATCGTTTCCTTGATTCTCTCATCTCCATTAAGATCAGATCGGTAGCAGCCTGCGTATTCGCATTCGTCATGCTGGTGCTTGAGATTCTCGGTGCGACCAACGAAATCAGCAGCAGACTCTTTGAGACCTCCGATATATGTCTTGTTGACTTCCTGCTTGCCACCTGCATTCTCTTTATGATAATCCCCGAGATGTTCAGAGCGGTAAAGCAGCTTGTCGCAAAGAAGTTTACACCTGATTTTCTGCCCCTGCCTATTTATATTATTCTCGGCCTTTACACACTTACCGTGTGCCTGACAGGAGCAGATTCTTATGTTCTGTTTGGACTTCTCTTTGCAGTGGCCTGCATTCCTACTATTCTTGCATCTCTCTATCGCACCAAGGCAGATTTTATTGCATTCAAGAAGATCTCCACGGGCGAAGAAAAGCAGGTTATAGATGTTGTTAATACAAGAGAGCTTGATGTTGAGAACAAGGCGCTTGACGGCGTTGTCGACGAGTATAAGTCGAAGCTATCCCGCACCTTCGGTGCATCCTTTATTTCGGGATTCTTTAAGAATTCCACCGATGTTTACACCTCTCCCAAGCACATTGCCCTTATTTACGGTGTTCCTCTCGGGGCTGCAATAGTTTCGGGCATCATAGCTTGGATCCTTACCCAGAACTTCGTTGTGGGTATGGAGGTCCTTTGCTTCGTCACCCTGATCGGTTGCCCCGTGTTTGCCATTATCGCAAGCAAGGTTTCCTACTTCTACGCCCAGAGAGCCGCTCTCCTCGCGGATAGCACCGCTATCGGTGAGGACGCGTATGAAAAGTTCTCAGGTGTTGACGTTTTCGCATTTGATGACAGTGATATCTTCGGTCAGGATGACGTCAATCTCAAGCGCTTTATGCTCTACGGTGACAGAGGTAATATGGACAAGGTCATGCGCCAGATGTGCGCTCTCTTTGCCGCTGTGGGCGGACCTCTTGACGGTATGTTCTCCGAGATCATAGATAACAGAGTTCGTCATAAGACTGCAACCAACGTTATTATTGAGGACGACGGTATCTGCGGTGACGTAGCAGGCCACCAGATCTGCGTTGGTAGCGAGGATTATATGAACCGCAACGGTATCGCTATCCCCTCCGCTGCCGTAAGCAGAGATTCGGGTGTCAGCCTTGATACAATCAGAGTTATGTATGCCGCTGAGGACGGCGAGGTCAACGCAAAGTTCTATATCAGATATTCATTCTCCGAGGAGTTTACTATGATGATCCCCGCGCTCCGCGATGCAGGCATCATTCCTCTCGTATACACCCGTGATCCTAACATATCCTCTGAACTTCTTTCTACCCTCACCGCAGGAACCGCAAATATGCGTGTCGTAAAGCTTTACAATACCGTAGAGGAGCAGACCGTTGCGAGCCGTGCGGATGCTAAAATGGTCACCTATGGTGACAAGCTTGATGCGGCAGGTATGATCATCCTTGCTAAGAAGAGCAACAAGCTCGCCCTTCATGTTAAGTTCACCGAGCTTTGTGCTATGGGCGCAGGCGTGGTAATGGCTATCGCCCTTTCCATCTTCGGCCTTGGCGAGTTCACTCCCATCGTTGCATCTCTCTGGCAGATACTCACCTGTGTCTCTCTGAGATTTATCACCAAGTCCGTTTTCCTTAAGGAAAGTAAGAAAAAGGACGAGGACTAATTAATAAAACACCTGTTTTCCGTGCCATCCTGACGGGTGGCACGGAAATTTCCCGAAAGGACTAAAAAATGCATAATAAAAACATTTCCTCGGTATTGAAGTCGGTTTCAAAGCCCGGCAGATATATCGGAGGTGAATTTAACAGCGTTATAAAGAACAAGGAGGAGGTAGGAGTGCGTTTTGCCTTCTGCTTTCCCGATACCTACGAGATCGGTATGTCCAATCTCGGCGTTCGTATTCTTTATGACGTATTAAATAAGGATAAGGACGTCTGGTGCGAGCGCGTTTACGCTCCCTGGACTGATATGAAGGAGAAGATGGAGGAGTATTCCATTCCTCTCTCTGCCGTTGAGAGCGGCGATTCTCTTGATAAATTCGATCTCGTCGCATTTTCCCTGCAGTACGAGATGTGCTATACCACCACCCTCGCTATGCTGAAGCTGGCAGGCTTTCCCATTTGGGCAAAGGACAGGGCAGAGGACTGTCCTATAATCATTGGCGGCGGCCCCTGCGTCTATAACTCCGAGCCGGTTGCCGAGTTCTTCGACCTCATCAATATCGGTGAGGGAGAGGAGGTTCTCCTTGAGATCTGTCACCTTTATAAGCAGATGAAGGAGGACGGCAGCTACACACGCTCAGCCTTTCTCCGCGCCGCATCACATATTGAGGGCGTATACATTCCCTCGCTCTATGAGGTAGCCTACAATGAGGACGGTACTCTTAAGGAGTACAAGCCCCTCTTTGACGATGTTCCCGCAAAAATAAAAAAGCGCATAGTAGCCGATATGGATAAGGCTCCTTATCCAGAAAAGCTGGTTATGCCTTATATTGAAACCGTCCACGACAGAATCGTGCTTGAAATATACCGCGGTTGCATCCGCGGCTGCCGATTCTGCCAGGCGGGTATGGTCTATAGACCTATCAGAGAGAAATCGGTGGAAACGCTTTGCAAGCAGGCAAAGTGCCTTTACGATAACACAGGCTATGATGAAATCTCGCTCATTTCTCTTTCTATCAGCGATTATTCAAGCCTCCCCGAGCTTACCGATAGCCTGCTTGAGTGGACAGATGCCTCTCATGTAAGCCTCTCGCTCCCCTCACTCCGTATCGATAGCTTTTCTGAAGAGCTGATGAAAAAGGTTTCCTCCGTCAGAACGGGCGGCATTACCTTTGCGCCTGAAGCAGGCACGCAAAGGCTTCGTGACGTTATCAATAAAAACGTCTGCGAGGAGGACCTTATGCGCTCTGTCGGCATCGCCTTCAGAGGAGGTAAGAGCAACGTAAAGCTCTACTTTATGAACGGACTTCCCACCGAAACCGACGAGGATATTATAGGGATTTCTGATCTTGCAAAAAAGGTAGTTGGTCAGTATTTCGCTCTTCCGAAGCCCGAGCGTCCTAAGGGACTCGGCGTCACGGTCAGCGTTTCTTGCTTTGTTCCCAAACCCTTCACCCCATTTCAGTGGGAGAAGCAGGATACCTTTGACGAGCTTATCAGAAAGCAGGAGCTTCTTAAATCGGCTATCACTGACAGACGTATCAAGTACGCCTACCACGATGCAAAGGTCTCCTTTATCGAGGCAGTCCTTGCAAGAGGTGACCGACGCCTTGCGCCCGCCATCGCATATCTTGCCGATAAGGGACAGATGTTTGATGCCTGGGATGAGTATTTCAACTACGATCTCTGGATCGAGGCATTTGAAAAGTGCGGTATTGATCCTGCATTCTATACCTCTCGCGGCTTTGGTCTTGACGAGGTTCTTCCTTGGGATATTATTGATATCGGTGTGACAAAGTCATTCCTTCGCCGAGAGCGCGATAAGGCATACGAGGGTAAAACCACACCCTCTTGCGCCGAGCATTGCAGCGGCTGCGGAGCAAATAAGCTGGGAGGTAATAACAGATGGTGCAAGTAAATACATCTAAGCTTTTTCTTCGTTTTCGCTTCAAAAAACAGGGCAGTTTGCAGTACATCTCCCATCTTGATCTTGTCCGCACTATGCATAAGGTCATTGTCCGCGCAAAGCTCCCCCTCTGGTACACCGAGGGCTTTAATCCTAAGCCTAAAATGATCTTCGCCGCTCCTCTGTCTATAGGCACTGAGAGCGAGTGCGAGTTTATGGATATCCGTATGAACGAGTATATTGATCCCGCCGAGGCTATGGCACGTATCAACGCCAATATGACTAGCGAGATGCAGATATACGAGGCGTACTATCCCGAGAGTAAATTCACCGATCTTAAATGGATGTCCTATCGCATCACCGTAAGCTCCCTTGGCGATCCCGACCAGCTTGCACAGCGCTGCAATTCTCTCTTTGCATCCGATACCATCGAGGTGCCGAAGAAGAACTCTGAGCAGACTGTCAATATTCGTCCGCTTATCAAGTCTGCCTGTGCCACGCGAGCAGGGAAGAACATCGTTATCGACACTATTCTGTCAGCCGATCCCTCCGCATTCCTTAATCCCGAGTACGTGATAAAGGCTCTTCGCGATAAGTGCGGTATGCTCACGTCTCCCGACCTTACGGCGGAGCATTACGAGATCCTGCGCCTTAATGCATATTTCGGTGATATGACCGAGTTCAGATAATCGCGTCAATAGTAAAGGTTGATAACCGCCTGAGATGCTCGAGAGAGTGTGTCAGGCGGTCTTTTGTCACCTTGGCGTTGTCCGCATCCCCGATAGATAAATACCCGATAAGCTCCACAAAGCAGCCTTCGATGTTTGTAAGATCGTCGTGGCTTACCGTAAGGCTTATAAATTTCTCTTTACGCATAAAATCCTCGTGTATTTTTCGCGCCTGGTCAATAGCTCCCTCGCTCTCGATGTTAAGGGTGGATATTTCCTTTTCAATATCTCCGATTTGCCGCTCAATTATAAGCGTATTAGCTATAACGAAAATCACCACGGCTATAAGAATAACGACAGCAAGTATCTTTTCTCTCATTTTTTCTTCTCCTCCCGCAGTATCAGATGTATTCGTCCCTCGTCAGTCACGGTCATGAGAAACACTTCTTCAAGATTGGCCTTTCTCTCTCCGAGTCGTTTTTTTAGCCCCTCCTCCTCATAGCCCATAGCCTTCAGATTTGCCGAAATAATCTGTCCGTCTATCACCACCACGTGTGCAAGGTCATCACCGTCTCTTTTTATTACCGAAAGTGCGCCGTTTTGCTCCACCGCCGCGTAATAAACGTCCTCAATGCTGCCGACACCCTGCGTTCTCAGCTCGGACAGCAGCTCGTTTATGGATATTCGGTTGTCGCTTAGCACATTTTGCAAAAGTCTACCTTTATATATAATATACTCTGGCCTTCCCTCAATAGCTGCCTTCAGCTTCTCCGACTTGTTTTTAACCGTAGATATAATTATTTCAATAGCCAAAATAAATAATATAGGTATTATCGCATTCATAAGCGGAATGTCGGGATCGTCTATGGGTATTGACGCGATCTCTGATACCAGCAGGGTAGAGACAAGTTCACCTACGTCCAGCTCGCCGAGCTGCCTTTTGCCCATAATTCTGAGAGTAAATGACAGCAAAATATACACGATCAGCGTTCTTACAACTATAGATGTCAAAAAACCACCTCCTTTTATAAATTATTCTATAAATCTTGCACAATAATTCAAAAAAAGTTAAAAAAATCGAAAAACCCCCTTGACAATTAAAGAACAGTATAGTATAATAGAAAAGCTTACAACCTTGTGAGCACTTGATCATTGAAAATTGAACAACAAGAAAATGAGAAAACATTGTGTTTCGGGGGAGACTCCGAAACGGTGTAAGTTCTTGTCAAAACACATTGAGAAA
>JAFWXZ010000008.1 GCA_017522795.1 Clostridia bacterium
GTATCCAACATATCATTTGAATGATGTGTTTAATTCTCTGAAAGCCATTATATCATCGACGTATGCTTCAACGAAGGTTATTTTTACGTAGAGATGATGGGTCTCATCGGCGCAGGTAACAATCCTATGGTTGGTATGACTGTTGCGGTCGCTGTTGCTATTGAGGAAGCTAGTAAGTAATCCTTGATTTATAAGGCTTTTTGAGATTTATAGAGCTTTATTCGAGCTTTGTAAAACTCATTTCGCTGAAAATTGAACAATAAAAAGTTGGACACATCATAAACGTATTTTCGTGCGTGATGTGTCCAATATTTTTTTATTTTTTAGGAGGATTTTTAAGGTGAAAAAGATCAAAATGTCAAGAGGTGTAGAGCTGCTCTTTTGTTAATTGGTTTCTTTATATCCCCATACAACAGGTTGAGAACTATTCCAGTTTGAATCCCATGAGATAGGTTGGCTTTCTGCTTCACAATAAATTGTAAGATGCGGGCAATATGCGAAAGCTTTGTTAGAAATATACTTTACACTACAAGGTATTATGATCGTTCTGAGTTTGGATGGTTGCTGAGGTCCTAATATGCCGGCGAGTCCCGCCGCTATCCCAACAGTGTCATCTCTTAATCTAACACCAACCTGCTCGCCAACGCTAACGACCCATTTATCAACGTAACCAACACCATTTTCGTATCGGATAGGACAATTCGACTCGCCAAAAACCAACGATCTTTTAGCAAATGCATCCTCGCCGATACTGATTACGCTGTTCGGAATTGCTACACTTGATAAATTGCATTCAGAGAATGCTTCACGGCTAATAATTTTTACAGAGTTTCCAATAATCAAGTTTGAGAGTGCGCTGCAATAGTTAAATGCATACGCTGAAATTTCTTCAACCCCGTTACCGATAATTACACTCTCGAGAGAATAACAATGGCGAAAAGCCTGAAATCCTATTGTTGTTACACTGTCGGGTATAACTATGCTTGTAACAGAAGAACCGTAAAATGCAGAATCTGCTATAGTCGTAGCACTGTCAGGTATAATTACTGTAGATATTTCCTTGTTTCTAAATGCCGCAGTGGCAATAGCCGTCACAGGCACGCCTTCGTAAGTATCTGCAATTTTTATTCTTTTAGCTGCTCCGGTATAATCAATGACTTCAGCATAACTACCATCTGTTGATAAACTATATACGATTCCTTCGCTTTCGGTTATTGGATCACCGCACACAGTACACGCTCCATTGTATCCATCGATTATGTCATTGTGCCCGGTTGCTTCTATCTTAACCGAATCGATCTCTTTGAAGTACCCCTCATATAATAGACCGCCGTTAATGGTGTCCACATAGGCGAAATTCTTTTCGCATACAGGACAATGATAATGTCCAATAACACCCTCGTCCTCGCAGGTTGGTGGAGTTCCTTCAATCCAAGTCAAATCAGAGTGAGGGACGGTGTACTTTTGTTCACTATACATAAATTCGCCACATTCGGAACAATATATAACTTCGTCATACGAGCCCTGCGACACGCAAGTAGAGGCAACCTCGTTTTCACGAACCGGATCTGCCGGAGTATGTACGTGATCATCTTTATTCTCGTTCTCATCATTACAAGCGGAAAGTGCAAAAATAACTGTTAAGCACATCAATAAAGTAAAAAATGATAAAAACAGCTTTTTCATAATGAACCTCCATATAAATCAAAAAGTGCGACCACCGAAGCCGTCGCACCGAAAAACGCAAACTACGATTAGTCGCCAAACTAATCCTTGCAAATCGGTATAAACTCAAACACAAAAGACGGGAATTTGCATTTTATCAAATTCAAGTGCCTTTTATGCTTTGCAAAGCGGAAAAAAGATATACTTCTTCCAAATGAAAAAATATACCGCATTTGCATTATTTGATTAGTTTGGCATACTTATTATACCACCATTTTTTAGATTTGTAAAGATATTTTATAAAAAACTTGTTTTACTCAGAAATATATGATATAATATGTACATTTAGAGAACTCTCTTGAAAGGGACTGAATTTATGAAGGACAACTCGCAAGATAAAGCTGGAATAATAGCAAAGCTAAAGCAGTCGAGAGAAATGTATTTGCCATATAACGACAAAACCCTTCGCCGACTCGTTCTTGCAGCGACCGTTATGTATGCCTGGTTGCTTATCTGGGCGCTGGTGTTCAAGCTTGGCATCCCGGGTATTATGATTACAAACTATACTAACCTCAAGGATATGACTCTTGAGGAGCGAATAATGTGGGACATCATCCCCTTTAATTATCGAGGAGAGGGAGCGTATCAGGCAAGGCTGATTATGGACACTGTACTGAATTGCTTTGTATTTTCACCCTTTGGAATAGCGCTCTCCTACCTCTTTAAAAAGCAAAATATTCTCCGCGATATATCAATCTGCCTCGGTTTTTCTTTATTTATTGAAGCTTTGCAGCTTCTCACCCTGATCGGCAACCCTGCCACCGAGGATCTCATTACAAACACCGCAGGATACTTTATCGGTATCGGAATATATCACCTTACATTCAAACGCCTCTCTACAAAAGCAGCCGTTAAGTCCTTCGCGGTGATCATCATTGTCTTTTCCATTGCTACCGTAGTTTCTCTTGTCACAATGGCAACATCGGCAGAGCTGATTTTTAAAATTATGACAAAAACCTTATAAAGAAAAAGCCACGGCTGCTCAGCCGTGGCTTTTCTATGCATGCGGGAAGCCCCCGCAGGCTATTTTTTTGTGAAGCTCTCTATAACAGAGGAAATATCACTTACTATCGCCGACACAAACTCGTCGCCGCCGATCAGCGCGGCTGCGGCAGTAGCCAAAAATAAAATAAGTATAGCCGAGAGAATCCAAACAAGAATCCCTACTAAGCCTCGGCTGAGCATTCCGCGTCTCATTCTGCTTTTTATTATATTTATTCCTATCATATTTCTTCCTCTCGATCTGATTTTGCCCTATTATATAAAACTTTTAGCTTAATTATATCACTTGATTGATAACTTGTAAAGATATTTTTAAAAAAACTTGCTTTATTGAATATTTATTGATATAATGTAGTTGAAAAAAAGGAGAGATCTTTATGAAAAAAGCATTAGCGATTATTGGAATTATTTTACTCGTAGCGATAATTGTATTTTTATCTATGATAACCTTCTATCTACCCGGTTATCTTGCATCCGACAGGGTGATATCTCCCGCCGATCCTATAAGCGACGGCAGTATGACGATAATGAGCACCAACGTGCGATATATTGCATACGATGATTTCTTCAAAAAAGCCTGGTTCTACCGCGCCGACCTTATTGCTGACGATATTGAGGCAGTACATCCTGATATTATCGGCTTCCAGGAGGCTACCTTTGTTCACTATGATTATTTGAAAAAGTTTATGGCGGGCTACGACTCCGAGATGGCATACCGCGACGACTTCGTTCTCTCCGAGGGCTGCCCGATATTCTGGCGCACCGACAGATTTGAAAAGATCGACAGCGGCTCCTTCTGGCTCTCAGAGACCCCTGAGGTAATGAGCAAGGATTGGGGCAGCGAGCATTACCGTATCTGCGTGTACGTAATTCTCCGCGATCTTGAAACAGGCAAGGAGTTTGCCGTATTCAATACACACCTTGACCATACCAGCGATCTCGCTCGTATAAACGGCATTCAAGTGGTGCTTGATAAAATAAGCGAGTTTGGCGATCTGCCATCCTATCTTATGGGTGACCTTAACGCTAAAGAGGACGAGGATACCATTATCTTTACCAAGGATAGCTTTGACGACTCCAAGATCATTTCCCCCATTACCGAGGATACCCCTACGTTTCACGGTTGGGGCGCGGCGGCTGATCCTCGTCGCATCGACTATATTATGATCAGTAAGGGCGATGCCGAGGTATACGAGTATCACGTGGTAAATAATCTTCACGGCGATATCTATTCCTCCGACCACGCGTCTATTTACATAAAAACAAAACTGAAATAAACGGAGCAATTTGATGAGAGCATATCTTACCGATTTTTTCTTAACCTTTGAATATGATGAGGTCGATGCCGAATTCCTGCTTTTTACTTACGACAGAATAGCGAGCAGAACGGACACCCTTGCTGTCTGGAATGAGGCTATCGCAATATACGAGAGGGATATCAATTGCGATTACAATATGATTATATCTCTGGCACAGGAGGTTGCCCAACGCCTTGATATGCACAGATACACTGCCGAGCTGCTCATTTTTATCTGCCTGTCAAAGCATTTAAAAGAACTGTACCGAGAGCGTGGAATAGACCTTAAAATATTCCACAACAGTATGCTGGATCTGAAGTACAAGCTTGCTGAGTGTAAGGCAGTGAAGGGGGTTATTGGCTCCTTCGTTGCCTTTTGGTTTGACCGTTTCTTTAAGCTCGAGCGCTTTGCCCTCGGTCGACTTCAGTTCGAGGTGGACGGCTTTGGTCGTCACTATGAAAAGAACGGTCACGTAATGACTCCCGAAAGTAAGGCTATTAACGTGCATATCCCCCGCACTCTTACCCACCTCACTCCCGAAAGCTGTGATGATGCGTTTGCTATGGCAAAGGAATTTTTTGCAGGTGAGGTAGGGCGGGATACCCCATTTATTTGTCACTCTTGGATGCTTTATCCCGCCAACAGGCACATTTTACCCGAAACGACCAATGTCCATAAGTTTATGTCCCGCTTTGACGTCTTTGAGTCGGCGGACGATCCTCACCTTGACGACCTGTGGCGAATCTTTGACACCGATGAAAAGGATCCGAACAGACTTACTGCCGATACCACTATGCGCAGAGCATATATAGACCACATAAAAAACGGCGGTACGCTCGGCTGGGGACACGGAATATTCTTTTTATAAACGCAAAAAAAGGAGCCGCTTGGCTCCTTTTTTATATATCCTGTGAGTATTCATTATGATAACCGCCGTCTTGCGCCAATATCTCATCGTAGAATATCGCGTTTGCGGTGTTCATATAGGCGGAAACCCATAAGCTGCCGAGACCGAGGCAGCAAGCGCCAACGATCATCCAACCTATAAAGGAAACCTGAAGCTGAAAATACTGCATCTTGTGACCTTTCATCAAACGCTCGCTCTCCTTGATCGCCTCCCAGGCGCCAAGAGTAGGATTATCAAGTCTGACGAAGTAGATCATAGAGTAGGCATATGACAGAATTATTCCCGGAACAACAAACAGAATAGAACCGAGAGCAATAATCAGATTTGCAAGTATTCCCGTGATCATCGAGCCTGTAAGATCGTTTCTGACACAATCAATAGTCACTTCGATGTTTTTATGATCAACCTTGCCTCTTGCGCGTCCGAGGAAATATCCAGCTGACGCCAAGCCAAGTATACCTGCAAGCACTATAGGTCCAACCCAGGTAAAGCCGACCGCGGCAGAGATAGCAGATATGATGAAAAGCACTAAAACGGGGTATAGCCACTGCGCCTTGAATATATCCCCACCGAGATTTTCTCTCGCTCTTTTACGAATTTCATAATTAGAAAGCATCTTCTTACTCCTTGTTTTTATTTATTGTTTGTCTTTCGGCTCTTCTCGCTTCAATCACGGGGGCAAAGAAATCCCGAAGAACATTGATATATTTATCGCCTGCGTATATGTATGCAAGTCCGTGCTCAGCACCCTCAACAATATAGAGTTTTTTTACCTCGGCAGAACAGTCGGCATAGTTCTTTTCGCTCATCTCCATTGGAACGAAATCATCCTTGTCACCATGTACGAATATTGTGGCGATCTTAGACTTTTTTACCTGCTCGTTGGGAGAAAATTCGTCTATGTCAAAATGACCGAACAGTCTTGCACCAAGCTTGATAAAGGGGTAGAGAAGATCGGGCGGAAGCTTCATTTCACGCATAACCTTTTTGATTATATCCTTTGACGAGGTATAGCCGCAATCCGCAACGATTCCAACGATATTTTCGGGCAGATCGTCATATCCGGAGGTTATCATAGCTGTCGCACCGCCCATGGAAACACCCGACAGTATAATGTCGGCATCGGGGTTTATCTCGGTTAAAACATAGTTGATCCAGCGCCTGCAATCGCGGCTTTCGTTAATTCCAAATGTAAGCACGTGACCGTCACTCATACCGCTTCCGCGGTGATCGTAGACAAGCACGCTATGCCCGAGATTAAGAGCTCTGAATATTCCTCCGCTCAGATCTCGTTCAAGATTTCCGTGGTATCCGTGCATCATAATTTCTATAGGCGCATCGGGACTTTTCTCATAATATCTTCCGCGGAGAGTCAGACCGTCAAAGGTCTTTATTTCCACCTTTCTGTGCGCCAGCGCTCTTGCGCGGTCGGTCCACTCCATCATCTTGGGATAATGCCGCTTATATTCCTCACCGTCAGGGAAATCATATTTTCCTTCACCAAAAACCTTTCTCTTCGGTGAATAAAACACCTTGAAAAAGCATATAGCAGACGTTATAAGAACTATAGCAGCTATCGCGACTATACAAATCAGAATTATCCATCCAATGTCCATAAATAAACCTCTTTGTTTTTATAGGTATATTTTAGCACCAAATTCATCATTTTTCAACTTATTATTACAAAATTCAATTAAATTTTAAAAATGTATTGCTTTTGTTTACAAAATAATGTATAATGTACAGGATTGGAGACTTTATTATGAATAAAAATTTAACTGTTGACGTAAAGTACAAAAAGAATAAACGGTATAACACGGCAAAGTATCCTATAAGACAGCCAATATATCTTACCTGGCTTATTTGGGTTCTTTCCTTTTTTGCTACTCTCTTCAAAAAACATAAGGTAGAGCGCATTAATATGGAGGGCTTGAAGCCGCCCTATATGATGCTTTCTAACCATATGTCTTTTATTGACTTTGAGCTTGCAGCCCTCGGAACTTTTCCGCACCGAATAAATAACGTTGTCAATATCGACGGATATTATCAGCGCGCTTGGCTTATGGAATGGATTGGAGCTATATGCACGAGAAAGTTCACTACCGATTTTCATCTGATAAAATCTATACGAAAGGTACTTTCCCGCGGTGATGTGCTTTGTATGTATCCTGAGGCAAGATATTCGCCCTGCGGTATTACGTCCTATATTCCCGAGTCGGTCGGTATGCTGGTAAAGATGAACAAGGTTCCCGTGGTTGCGGTGGTGCATAGGGGAAATTATCTTCATTCTCCCTTCTGGGACTTCCGCCGAAAGCGCAAGGTTCCGCTTCATACCACTCTTACAAAGATCCTCACGCCTGAGCAGATAGAAAATATGACCGCCGAGGAGATCAACCTTAAGATAAGAGAGGCGCTTAGCTATAACGAATATAAGTATCAGCAGGATAACGGTATTCTTATTAAAGAGCCATACAGGGCAGAGGGACTTCATAAGATCCTTTACCACTGTCCTCACTGTAATGCCGAGCATAAAATGGACTCTAAGGGTGCCGAGCTTTTCTGTACAGAGTGCGGCAAGCGCTGGACTCTTAATGAGAACGGCACGCTTTCGGCATACGAGGGCGAGACCGAATTCACCCAGATCCCCGATTGGTTTGAGTGGGAAAGGGAACAGGTGACCGCGCAGGTCGAGCGTGGCGAGTATTTCTTCTCGGATGAGGTTGACGTGTTCTCTATGCCCGGATGCTATAAGTTTGAGGATCTCGGCTCTGCGAAAATTACCCATGACGCAGAGAACGGATTTGTCCTTGAGGGCAGATATAACGATGACGATTACCGAATTCATAGACTTCCTCTGCAGATTAATAGCCTGCATATCGAGTACGATTGGTACCGTATCAGAAGGGACGACTGCATAGATATCTCAACCGAAAACGACTCCTTCTACTGCTATTTCAAGAATGCAAAGAACGTAGTCACGAAAATGGCGTTTGCCACCGAGGCGATCTTCCATAAGGCTATGAGGGAGAAACGTCCTAATTCACTGGATGCAAAATAATCTGTCAGATATGACTAAAATATGAGGCAGAAGCCTATTTTTCCTCACAAAATACAGAAAAATTTAAACAATTATCGGTCTTTTTAAAAATAATTTTAAAACATTACTTTTGTTCATACTTTGGACACAATTATCTGCTATAATAGTCGCCGCTATAAAGTGAGAACCTTTTGCCGATTATTTAATAAGATATGGATAAAAGCAATCGTTTCACGGAACAATAAAGCAGCGGAGGGGCGCTATGATACTGGAAAATCTGGAAGTATTGCACAAGTCCTTTGGAAAGGGAACTATTATTTCTGCAAACGGCAAATATATTACTGTTAAATTTGAAACTGTTCAGAAGATCTTTGTTTATCCTGATATTTTTGATAAGTTTCTCACTCTCGCAGACGGCAGCGTCAGCGCAGAGATATCTGCAGATCTTGCGGCATCCAAGGCACAGAAGCAGAGAGAGCTTGATAAGAAGAATGAGGAAAACATTCGCGCAATGACTCGCGGTATCGTTATTCCGGGTAAGGAGAACGCAAACGTAGATACCGACGAGGAAGAGAACAGATTTAAGAATTCCGATAATGAGGAGGCGTAAGCCTTCCGATGAAAATGAGCCGTCTTACGTTTGTATGGCGGCTCATTTTTTTGTTGACTTTGGCCTGTTTTGGAATTATAATATATGTAGGAAATATAAGGAAAGGGAAAAGCATATGATACTTCAGGGATATTTTTACAGCATCCTATACGCTATTCTTTGCCTCGCTATAGGCTTCGGTCTGTACAAGCTTCGGGTAGATAAAAAAATAACCAGAAAAGTCGTTCATATCCTCGTAGGCGCAGAGTGGCTGATACTGTATCATTTCTTCGGCGGCGGTATTCATTTTCTTGTAGTTTGCCTGCTTTTCCTTGCGCTTTTGTTTGCTGCCCACAGACTTAAGCTTATGCCTATGATCTCTTCAGACGGTGAGAATTCTCCCGGGACGGTCTATTATGCCCTCGCTATGTCGATAATGGCTTTGATAACCCTCCTCCTTCCCGATATGATCCTACCGTTTGGTATAGGAGTATTCTGTACCTCCCTCGGTGACGGATTTGCAGGCATGATGGGGCAGATAATGAATACTCCCAAAAATCCTAAAATATACGGCAATAAAACTATATACGGCACACTCTTTAATTTTCTTCTTTGCTTTATAACCGCTGGGGTGTTTAATCGATACTTTGCTCTTGGTATGCAGGGCTGGCATATACTTGCGATCGCCCTGCTTGCCACCGAGCTTGAGCTGTTCACGGGTAGGGGGCTTGATAACGTTACCGTCACACTTGGAGCATCTATTCTGTCTTACTTTTTCATCCATTTTGACGGAGCTGAAAATTACGTTATCCCCATACTTCTGACCCCCGCAATTATTGCCTTCGCATACAAAAAACGGGCATTGACAGTTAGCGGAATAATAGCAGCGACAGTGCTTGATTTAGCTATCACAATTGGTCTTGGTAACCTTGGATTTGTAATTTTGCTGTTATTCTTTGCAGGTGGCATAATAGTTGATAAAATCAAAAAACAACATAAAAAATCGAAGCAGAACGAACAAATTGGGATAGAAAAGCGCGGCGATTGCCGAGATCACATTCAGGTCTTAGCTAACGGAGCTGTGGCTACTGTATGCTCGGTTCTTTATCTGATAACGGGAAAAGAAGTGTTCGTGATTGCCTTCGTTGCCTCGCTTGCAGAGGCATTTGCTGATACCGCTGCATCGGGTATCGGAATACTGCAGGGCAGAGCTTTTGATCTGTTTCGTATGCGCCATTGCACGCCCGGTGTAAGCGGTGGAATGTCGGTGCTTGGAACTGTCGCATCAGCCATCGCATCGCTAACTATCTCGGCTATATCTTTGCTCTTTGACAGCATCGGCATAATCGCCGCACTGCTGATTGCAATATCCTCAATTCTCGGCGCTATCTTCGATAGCCTCCTCGGTTCTCTCGTTCAGGTAAAGTACCGATGTAAGAAGTGCGGACAGATAGTGGAGAGAGAAGAGCATTGCGGACAAGCCACCGAAAAGCAAAGCGGTCTCCGCTTTGTAAACAATGATACAGTCAATCTTCTCGGAACCCTCTTTTCCGCGATCCTCGCCGCAATTCTATATACTTTATTAGCATAAACTTAAAAAAGTGCCGCACATCCCGTGCGGCACTTCTTGATTATATACTGCATTTTAAGAAAGCGGTTGTAGATATTTAATAGTATTTAAAGATCCCCTTGAATACCAAAATCGGTATTCAAGGGGATCTTTTTACAGTTCGGAAATTTTAGTTTTGCGTAGTTGCATAATTGAAATACTCATTAATATTCCCGACCAACCAGATATCCGGCATAGTTATTTGAAGAGCCAATGTCATTGGTAGCAGCAACTCCACCGCCAACAACCTTGCCGTCATTGCTACAATTAGTGAGAGTAGCAGAAGCATATTTTTCTGAAACAATACCACCGGCACCGTTAAGGGTGGCGGTAACTTCACCGTGATTTTTACATTCGGAGAAGCTTACATTCTGCCAGGAACCGCCGACAATGCCGCCTACAAGCTCTCTGCCTGTAATTGTTCCATAATTCTCACAGTTGATTATTTTTACGTCGGGGGCAGCAATATAACCGATAATTCCGCCAGCCTGGTTGTTACCTGCGGTGATGTTTACGTAGGAAATAACATTCTCTATTTTTGCACCCGCCATAGCCATGCTTGCAAGCGAGCCGACACGGCCCTTTTCTGTGTTGATCGTACCACGAAGAGTAAGATCGTGAACGTGACCTCCAACCGCGCTGAACAAGCCCTTCGCCCAACTGTCGCCAGTGTAATTTCCGACAAAGGTTATAGTTTTTCCGTTTCCGTCGAAGTTGCCGTTGAAGCTCTTGGCGGTCTCCACCCAGCCTGCCTCAGCAGACGAGCATATAGGCTTCCAGGACTCAGAACTCAAGTCAATATCAGCTGTCAGCTTAAAGTATAGGTTGCCATCGCCCACATTCTGTCCTGCGGTAACATTGGAGAGGTTCCACATATCATCCGCCGACTGAATAAGGTAGGGATCGTTCTTTGTACCGCTGCCCTCGAAGTCGTCAAACATACCCTTCGGCGCATATTCGGATTTTGTTACACTATAAGGGTTTTTTATTGCGTTTGTATAGCTTTCCTTGCACACCGCTATCATTTCGTCACTCATAGTAAATGCGAAACCACTGTCTGAGGGCTTCCAAGTTACCTTTGCCATATCACGGCCTGTAAGTGTGCCGACAAGTCCCAACGCTGCAATATAACGTCCCGCATCCTCCGAAAGATGGTCATAGTCGTCACGGGTAAGATTATCGCCTATGAAAGAGGTTCTTGCGTTTTGAATAGCAGTGCCGTTAGGAATAACGGCTGCGAAATCTTTGGAGATTATCTTGGATTTCACGCAAGATACGATAGAGTTGTACATTGTCATCTGGTCCTTGGCGTATGATGCAAAGCCTGAATTGCCGCTATTCTGCGCGTAAGCCCAGGTCTGATGCCAAACGAGCTTTACGTCGGGATTGGCGTTGGGATTGCTTTCGGTATCGGTTGCAACATCAAGAATGTAATCCATAAGATCCTGCAGACAAGCGTAAGAGGTTGGCATACCGCTGACCGCGCTACCCTGTTGAAGAGTAATAAAGTCCCAATCGGTGTACTTTATAGCCTGCTCCATAGTCCAATTGTTGTAGGACTTTCCGTCGAAGTAGCCCTCACCCTCAAGTCCGAAGCGATATGCTGTAGCGTTGGATCTTGCATTAGACCAGTGTGTTTCAAGAGTGCATCCGCCGATGTAAATATCCGCAATGAAAATCTGCTCGGCAGGAATTCCTGCGTTTTTCGCTATCTCATAAGCATAATTGATAGTATCGTCGGCGTAGGAATTGCCAATCATAAGAACCTTTAATCTGTTTGCGGGAGAAACGGTGACGCTATAATTTTCGAACACCTCTGCATCCTTTAGCTTTACCGATACCTGATATGTACCTATCTTCATAGAATCAAAGTCCTCGCAAACAACGGTGTAATCATCACTTGTCAGCAACTGCTCAGAATTATCTGACATAGTTGCTATTACAGCGAGATCATCATAGCTGAAATTCTCGCCGAAGGCAAATTCGGTTTTCGCTTCATACAGAGCGATGCTTTTTACGGTTATCTCCTCATTCTTGTTAGAATCGTTGTTCGAGGGACCGTCTGTATCAGGGGGGAAGATCTGAGCAAAAAGATCACAGGATGAAAGGATGAACGCTACTGTGATAGCCAACATGATTAATAACAATTTCTTTCTCATTTTTTGTATCCCTTTCGGTTTTAAATATCATAAAAGTGTATTTAAATGATGCGAAAATGTAAATAAATATTTGCAAATATACATAAAAATTACTTTTTCAGATTGGAAAGCTTTTCTGCCCTGTATTCCATAGGAGTTTTGCCTTTGATTTTTTTAAAGCTTTTTGACATATATTTGACGTCGGAATATCCAAGCATCTGCGCTATTTGTGAAAGAGAATAATTTGTGGTGACCAGCATAGAGGCTACCTGTATTATTCGTTGGTTTGCCCAATACGCAATGGGAGTCTGATTATATTCTTTTTTGAAGACCCTTTCAATGTGAGATTTGCTTATATAAAGATTGTTGCTTATATCATCCAGTGAAATCTTTTCGGTGATATGTGCATCAATATAATTCTTTATCATCTCGGGAATATAGTTTGTGCTTGGCTTAATGAGATAAGGAGGAGGAAATGCTTGTTGGAAAAGCTCCAATACCGAGACTGCCAGCTTATCATAATTTACAGTATCATTTCGGCTCAGATGCTCGATTATATGCAGCATCAGACCTCTGAGATTGCAATCGTTGATATATACGCTGTCCGTAAGACGGTAGCTGGAAACAAGGAAGTCAACGAAGCTTCCCTTAAGCACAATAAAGACCTTTTCGTAAGGCTGATCGGGATCCGCATAATAAATATGGTAGCGAAGCTTGTTCAAAAAATAGAAGTCGCCTTCCTTTACCGTGTACTTTTCTTCGGGAGTTTCAATATGCCCAACACCTTTTATTACGTATTCAAAAACATAATAATCGTAAGGGAATTTTTTAGAGATATTGTGCATTATTCTATAAGTTGGATTCGGGTGTGTTATACCCGCCATAATGACCTCAAGATAATCGTTTCCGAGCGTGTTGTGTACAACGATCTCTTCTCCCCAATTGCTGATGTACATATTCTCCCTCCCTTCGTTTTATTCATTAATATTTTACCATATTTTTTTTGCATTGTAAACCCACGAAAAGCGATTATTTGGTTATAATGCACAAAAAACAAACTGACAATTGTGCAATATACAAAAAAATAGAACAAAAATGAGAATATTTTACCCCTATTTGCATAATCTCATCAGTTCCCCCAAAAATCGTTCTGTGTTAGAATATTAATGGGCAAGTATAAAAATCTGTTATTAGATTTTAATAAAAATTTTTTTATTATAAAATGCAGTTTGTGCATTTTTTACGACAAAACAATTAAATATTTAAATAAATAATTTAAGGAGGAAAGATTGGTGGTAAAAACGAAAAGATTTACACCGCTTATTTCAACGTTGATCTGCAGGGAGGAAAATATCAAAAAAAGATAATTTTAGACACTGCAAATTGCACAAACGTATAAGCCATGTATGGCATTTTACGTTAAGGTCGGAAGCTTGGGAGTCTTAATGACCTAAAGCTTCTCTCGTTCACTTCTATTGTTACCCAAATGCTGTGTTGTACTCACAGCTTAAAACAAAAAAATAAAGGAGAAAATAATCAAAAGTACAATTGATTATCATTAAGATTATGAAAAAAATTATTTCGACATTAACTATATGTCTTCTTGTGTGCTGTCTTTGCTTCTTAGCAACAGGATGTGAAAATCCCGACACTCCCAATAATAATGATGATAATAATAAGCAGCCCGTTATTGAGTCTCTGACCGCAACTGAAGCGTCTACTACTATAAAGATAGGTGACTCCATTCTTCTTACTAACTTTTATGAGATCAAGGGTACCTCGGCGCTTAGCGCAGCTCAGAGAGCCTGCACGTATGAATCGAGCAATCCTGATGTAGTTGAGATCAAGGCTAAGAGAGCAGAGGCCATCTCTTCCGGTACTGCAACTATTACCGTTACCTCTAACATAGACAATACTAAGAGCTGCTCTTTTGAGGTTGTGGTTGCGGGAGTATTTATTGACAGAGAGCTTTCTATGATTCCTTCCGAGGATGATTTCTCTAACGAGTGGGATGATCAGACTAAGACGGGCTCCTTCAGAACCAGCTCGGGCATCACCAACTTCTATTACATCGCAGACGTTCTTTCAACTCAGTGGTATGTTGAAACCGATATCACTCTTAACAGTGTTAACTGGGACGATAGATGGCCTAAGATCGGTATCGTTGCTGCTAGCGAGAATTCAAACGGAGTTGAAACTATGGTTGCATTCTTCCTGAACGCATCCATCGGTCTTAACGATACGTATGACGAGGCGGGTAATCTCATCAAGGGTGAGGACAATAACGGATGGAACGAGTTTGGCGTATGTGAGGTATCTCAGGGCGATCACTGGGCTTGGGAACCCGGAATTACCAATTCTCTTGCAAGACACCATGACTACGCTTGGAACACCGGTGACAACAAGATCACCTTCGGCACTACATTCAAGCTTGGAGTTGCCCGCGACGGTGCTAACTTCCACGTTTACGTAAATGGCAACTATATGGGCTCTTACCAGTTAAGCTCCGATCTTGAGATCCTTTACGAGAACGGTCAGCCTATAGCAAGCCATATCGGTTTCTATCAGTTCAGCAGCGATGTAACCTTCGCTAATTATTCTGTGACCTCAGATGCTGCAGACGTAGCGGCTAAGGTTCCTGCCGAACCCGTATACTGCGAGTTCCTTGAAGACTGATAGTGAAAGCTTTTGAATCCAACATAGCCGTTCTGAAGCGCTCCTCTCCTGCTAAAATGAGCAAGCGCTTCGTCGGTTGTGTTATAGATTTCATTATTGTAGCGCTGTTTGCCGAGCTGGTTTTTATGGGACTTTTACAGATTACCGTGAATACATCGGCTTACAGTGCTGCTGAAGCAACCGTTGATGAGGAGATCGCTTTTTATGAGAAATTGACCGAAGAAACTCATATCGTAGAGTATGTGGACGGTAGTAGAGTATCTGCGGACGTTATAGTTCTCAAAAATCTGTACCGCGCCATATGCCTCTCTTATGAGGTTTTCGGAAACGATCAGCAGCCCGATTTTATTTTTGATGCGGACCACGATGTAACGATAAACGGCACTCATTCGGTAGAAAACGACAATCTGGCTTACTTTTATATCAAGTATCTAAGCGAAAACGCTTCTCTTAATATAGAGGTAAAGGACGATCTGTTTGAGATATATAAGCGAGCTTTCGGAAATGACGCATCGTTTATGTTTTCCTTTAATAAAGAGCTTTCTGAAATCCCGGTGTTGAATACACAGGTTGCATACTATTTATTCCACTACCTCTTCATTGACGATTCTGACAACATAGGACAGACAGGTGCAACCTATTATCAGTCCTATTACAGAGGCTACTCTTTTATGCTAGAGGAGGCAGAACAGCTTATACTTCAGAGCGAGCCATATTATTCCACTCGCTATTTAAGATATAAGGAAGCCTATTGTGCAGAAGCGAGATATGTCAATATTACGTTGGTAATATCTGTTGTCATAGCCTGCTTGGTTGTACTGCTGATGCCGAGATATTTGTTCGGTGACGGTAAAACCGTTGGATATAAGCTGCTTGGTCTTGGTGTGATAAGCAGCGAAGGTAAGGCTATCAAGTGGTACGTGCCGCTTGCCAAAACGGTTCTCGCTTGCTTCGGAGCTATTACTATAGCGCTTGTTTTATACTTATTCCCACCGTTTAACGGTGTATATGACGCGATGTTTTTGCCTTTGACGGTCGATACTCACATATCCTTTGGTATGATTATATTGATAGTCGCTGTTATCACAGGCATAATTAACGCAATTGGATTGTTTACAAACAAAAGACAAACTTTATTAAATTTGATCTTCGATGATATTGTCGTTGACGTTCATTATCTTGACGAGGGAGAACGTAATGACAACAATCAAGGAAGAGATTATTAAAAGAAAGGGCAACTACAATGAAATTGTTAAAAAAAGGTTTTATCAAGGTCACAAGCCTTTTAATGATAGTCTCGCTTATGCTGGGACTTATCGGATGTGGAAACGACAACAATGACGACAATAAGAACAACGGCGGCACAGACAGCATTGTTGACGATCTTCCAAGAGATGAAAACGGCGAGTTCGTTGCCGATTATCTGGAGGGCGTTCAGCTTAACGTGTGGAGCGTTATCGGTAATCCCGACCAGAAAATCCTGCTTGAACTCATCAAGGAGTTCAATAAGGAATACGCGGGTATGATCGAGATCAAGGTCACATCTGTCGGACACTACGATTACTATAACTCTCTTGACAGTACATACGCTAACGATTACGGCAATTTCCCTGATGTATGTATTATGCATAATGAGAAGAATATTGAATATGCACTTAAGGGCTATTTCTATTCTCTTGACGATCTTATCACCACCGTTGGCGTAGGAATAGACTTTGACAACGCATATGACAACATTGAGAAGACCACAATTCACGAGGGAAAGCACTATGGCATTCCCGTAGATGCCCACGGATATCTTACTCAGATAAGACAGGATATTATTAAAAAGAACGGCCTCGGCTTTGAGAATAACACTCGCTTCATACCCAATGATTATGATGAATATCAGACTCTTCTTGAGGGGCTCAGAGCGCTTGCTGACACAGGTGAGCTTTGGGTGAGAAACATCAATCTTGATGAGGATCACTCGTGGTATCAGCTCAAAAATGGCAATTCCAAGCTGGATGCCGCTGCGGTTGTCACTACCGATAACTTCTATCCCGCATTCTTCCACTCTCAGGAGAGTGATAACCTTACCGCTCTTTATGTAAATGGCGGATCTCTCCTTGATGCCAATGGCGACGTTTCCTTCCACAAAAATGCAGGTATGACCCAGTATGTTACCGACCTTGTAGACCGCTACAACGCAGACTTGTACGGTGACGCAGGAAACAAGGAGGCGGCATTCCCAACCGGACAGATCGTAATGTTCTCCGAGGGACCTTGGATGGTTGCTAACACCTATGATATCTGGTGGAATAACAATCAGCTTTCCACCGCGGGCAAGCTTGGCGTTACCGAGGAGGATGCCAGCGATCCCGTATACGCTAATCCTTACGCAGTAGCACGTCCTTATTATATGGCTGCTGATGGCGCACCTACCGAAACTGCGTCTAAGTGGTATGGCAACGGACACGTTATCACACTTACAAAGAAGATAACCAGTATGCAGAAGGCTGCCGCCGCTCTTATCTTTGCCGAGTGGCTTACTCAGGGACAGAACGAGGATGGCAACTATAACCTTATCGATTGGTGTAAGTCGGGTCACGTTCCCGCTTGGAAAAATGTTTACGAGTCCGATGCCTATAAGGAGGCAGAGTCTAAGAGCATTACTCTTCAGGCTATGGGAGATCCCGAGCAGATCATCGCTCTTGAAAGCTCTCAGTATGCTACCACTCTTATTTCAGGTCTTACCACCGCTGTTGGAAACGTAAGCGCTCAGTTGCTCTCGGTAGACGGCTGTACGGTTGATAAGGCAAAGCAGACAATGAATGAGATTGCAGCCTCAACACAGGAGGCGCTTAACCTTCTTAAGCTTGGAATTAAATAAAATTAAAGAAGGATTAGTTATATGAAAAAGACTGTTGTTTTAGAGGAGTATGCTAAACAAAGGTCTAAGCGTATAGGGGCACTGAAGAAATACGGAATTACGGCGCTCTTTTTATTGCCGTATCTGATAGCATTTATCGTTTTCTTCGTATTACCGCTGTTCTACGGAATTTACATTTCACTTACGAACTTTCAATATGGAAAGCCGGGAGTTGAGACCTTCAATTCATTCCTTTGGTTCAAAATGATTTTTGACAAATCAGTTATGCCCGGCGTATTCAACAGCTTCTGGCTTTCCTTCACTCATACGCTTATATTCTCGGTGATAATGGTTCCGATAGCGATCATTTTGCCCCTGTCCTTGGCAATATTGGTTAATCAGAAGCCGCCCGCTTTCAAGCTGTTCCGAGCTCTGATCTATATGCCATCAATAGTTCCGCTGACCGCTGCGGGTACTATCTTCACGCTGCTCTTTATGTCCAAGTCACAGCATGGCGTTTTAGCCGAGTTCTTTGGCATAGATATTCAGTGGTTTATAGATAATTGGTTCTCGTTTGATCTGTTCGGTCAGGAAATCGAAATTGCTTACGCTTGGATACCCATATTCTTTATGTGCTTATGGGGAGGCTGGGGAGGCAACTTTATCATTCTCAGCGCCGGACTTCAGAACGTACCTAAGCATCTTTACGAGGCGGCTGATATTGACGGCTGCTCGCCAATGCGCAAAATAATGAACGTCACTGTTCCCGGAATTAAGCCTCAGCTCGTTCTGTGCTTGTTTACCACGATACTTGGATATCTGGGACTGTACGGTCAGAATTACGTGCTGTCGAGCGGCGGACCTTCAATAGCTGCCATTGCAAGTATGCCCGCAGGAGGTAAGACCTCAACTATTATGTACTTTATTCAGGATATAGTAGCGAATAATCTGACCTTCAAATCCAGCCTTTACGGTCTTGGAGCTGCGGCGAGCTTGGTATATGCGTTGTTTGCGGGAGTTATTTCGGGTATTCAAATGTACCTTACCCGCGAGAAGAAAACCGGCACAAAAATTTCGGAGGCATATAACAAATGGCACGAAATAAGATAACATTAGAACAATACATAGGCTTTCGTAAAAAGAAAGAATTCGGAGAAAAAAGAAAAATAAATGTCGGAAAGATAGTTTCGTTTACCTTTCTGCTTCTGTTCTGTATAGTTTGGCTGTCGCCGTTTATTATTATGTTCTTCGGATCTCTGAGGGGATATTCGGATACAATGCTATATCCCAAAGAGCTTTTTTATCCCCATAGCGGATATACGCTTGAAAACTACGAGATGCTTCTTCTCGGAAAGCTTCCTGAGGGCATAGGACAGGTTAATACGGTTCAGGATTATAAGATCGGCACTTGGTTTATGAACAGCTGCTTTAGCGCTATCGGCGGAACGTTGCTGTATCTCCTGGTAGCCTCGATGGCGGCTTACGCATTTACCTTTATTGATTTCAAGTACCGCAACGTTTTGTTTGCCATCATAGTTGCTTCTATGGTCATTCCCGGTGCGGCTACGTCCGTCGGAAATCAGTCTATGGTTTATTCGATGGGACTTAACAGATCGCTTCTTGCACTGATCATTCCGGGACTTGGCGGAGTTTACGGTATGTATCTTATCAAGACCTTCTTTGAATCAATACCGAAGGATCTTATTGAATCTGCAAAGATGGACGGCTATAGCAATTTTAAAATTTTCTATAAAATCGTGTTGCCCTTAGGCAAAACCGTTCTCTTCGTTCAGGGGTTGTTCGGCTTTATGGGCGGTTGGAACGATCTTATATGGCCTCAGATGCTTTACGGAGCAAAGGATACTGACTTGTGGACGTTACAGGTCGGTATGGCATACATCATCAACAATTCCAAGACCAGTAATTTGATAGGCTCGGCATTAGCGGGCGGTGTTATCTGCCTTCTTCCCGTGCTTGTAATGTATATTATTGCTCAGGATAAGATTATTGAAGGTATGTCCAGCAGTGGAATTAAAGGATAATAGGGAGTGTATTTAATGATTAATACAGATAACAAAGCTGTGGACGGCGGCATGGAGATGCCGACGAAGGAAGCAGCCAAGATATTAAAAGAAAGCGGATATAAAATATCAAATAGCGAAGTTGACGCTTTTGTATCCCTTAAGGATATTAATAAGATTTATCCTAACGGTGTTCAGGCTGTATATGACTTTAATATTGATATATCCAAGAACGATTTTATCGTTTTAGTAGGCCCGTCGGGTTGCGGTAAATCAACAACTCTTCGTATGATTGCCGGCCTTGAGGACATAACCAGCGGTTATTTATATATTGATAAAGTTTTATCGAATTACACGAGTAGCAAAGACCGCGATATTTCAATGGTTTTCCAGAACTATGCGCTGTATCCACAGATGACGGTGTTTGACAATATTGCCTTTCCTCTTCGGGCGCGTAAGTTCAGAAGGCCTATGGAAGCGAACGTTTCCAAGGCTTATAATCAGGCGGTCGATGTTATCGAGCACAGAAAAGAAGAGCTGACCGAGGCGCGTCAGAATGCTAAAGATAAGGCGCTTAACTTTGGAACGGCGGTTGAGTACGTTGCAACCAAACTGAAAATATGTGACGGTGCGGCAAAAATTCTTTGCAAGGCAAAGACGACTGATGTTGAAAGCATCAGAAGAATTGCAAAAATCAAGATCGAGGAGGAAAAAGCAAAGCTTACCTCCAAGGGTTATTCAATAGATAAGGAATATCGCCTTACAAAGAATGGTGAGATTCAGTATCATTATGTGAAAATGAGCAACGAGGAAATACGCAGCAGAGTATTCGAGGCGGCTGAGATCCTTGACCTCGGTCCGTATCTTGACAGAAGACCTAAGGAGCTGTCGGGAGGTCAGATGCAGCGCGTTGCGCTTGGACGAGCGATAGTAAGAAACGCAAAGCTGTTCCTGATGGACGAGCCGCTTTCAAACCTTGATGCCAAGCTCCGTGTTCAGATGCGCAGTGAGATAGTAAGAATTCACGAGCAGATCGGAGCCACTACAATTTACGTAACACACGATCAGACCGAGGCCATGACAATGGCAACCAAGATCGTTGTAATGAGCAAGGGATGGGTACAGCAGATCGGAACTCCCGGGGAAATTTATCGCAATCCCAAGAACATATTTGTTGCGACCTTTATAGGTTCACCCGCGATGAACATTTTCGACGCGGAATATGATAACGGCAGACTCGTTTTCAACAACGGATATGAGATTCCTTTACCCGATGAAACGATTTCGCGTCATAATAGCTATTACGAGGCGAAGATCAAGGATCTTAAGAGAATGCTGAGTACTCCCGATTTTAAGAAGATGCACGCCCTAAAGCTGCTTGATAAGCATTTATTCGGTGGAGAAAAAGCCTTTGACGTTTCCTCTATCTCCGACGATCTTGACGAGATCCTCGGTATAACCGCAGACATCGAGTGCGCATCTGATGTAAAAAGTGCAGTTGAGCTTATCAGGGCAGAGAGCCGTACTGACAGAAAGGCTCTACTCAAGCTCAGAGAGCCGCTTCTTACCTTTGAAAAAATTCCTTCCTCGGATATTGGAACGCTTCATAACGCACAGGTGTTCAGCAAGGAGGAAATAGTCGTTGATAATACGCTTTATTACCATAAACCAAAAAAGAAAAAGAAGAATACCAAGCTTAACATCAATTTGAATTCTACCGACATTGAATTTGTTAACAATCTTTACGAGGTAGCTAATGGACTTCTCGCTAAGTGCGAGAGCGCCCTTGTCGGCAGGCATCCAATAAGAGTCGGAGTCAGACCTGAGGATATCGTTCTGAATTCCGAGTTTGAAGGAAACAAGACAGAAAAATTTGTAACCACTGCAAATATAGTTGAGCTTCTCGGCAGTGAGCTGCTGGTCCATTCCGAATTTGCAGGATCTGACATTATAGCCAAGATATCAACCAACGTATTAATAAAGCCTCATACGGACGTTGAGCTTGCCTTTAACAAGGATAAGCTTTTGATCTTTGATGAAAGCTGTGGAGATAGGATCTGATGTTGGGAGGATTATTTATGCGCAAGTTATTTTCTGTTTTATTGATTTTTGTTTTGTTATCGTCGGTGCTTTCGGGCTGCGATAGCCCCACTGATTATCCTGCAAATGTAAGCTCCAATCTGACCGACGGTGTTGACTATATCGACCATTCTTCAACCTATGACGGAGAGGGCATTAGCTATAATGAGAATATGTGGTACATCAATAATCTTGATAGCGTGCCTCTGCCAGATCCACACGTATACGTTGAGGATGGCGTTTATTACATCGTAGGTACCAGTGACCGCGACGGTAATGTTATCGATTGCTACTCTACAGAAGATTTTGTCACTTATCAAAGGCATCTGGCAATCTACAATCCCGCAAGCTTCGGCGGTTGGGAAGCAGCAAAGGCTGATATATATGCTCCCGAGCTTTATTGCTTTGACGGTGTCTACTATATGTATTACAGCGCTAATGATAAGAACGGTATTCGACGTAACAGCGTTGTAGTAGCAGATAATCCATTAGGTCCATACGAGCCGCTGCAGAACGATGAGGTGGACGGACTTGAGGAGCCGGTATTCCTTGATCAAAATCTGAATTTTGGCGTGCTTGATATTACAGTATTCGTTGACGATGACGAACAGATGTATATGTATTACAGCGTAGCCTGCAACGAGAATCAGCACATAGTAGGCGTTAAGTTGAAAAGTCCGTACAAGGCAGATTGGTCAACTTATACCAAGCTTGTCGTTCCCGGAGCACTCAATTCGACTAACAGCATACTTAAACCGCTCAGCTGGGAAATGCTGCGCGAGGGGCTGCCAATCGCAGAGGCTCCATTTGTAATAAAATCTAATGGCAAATATTATTTGACCTACTCTGTAAACGGCTGTTGGGATAAGTTCTATAACGTATGCTACGCCGTATCTAACTCGCCTCTTGGCAATTATGAGAAGCCTTATCAGACGGGTGAGACCTGGAGCAATCTGCTGCTTGGATACCCCGGCACGAATATGCCCAGCTCCAAGGTATATCAGCAGTGGGCGGGCTTTGCCTCTGGTACGGGTCATCATTGTTTCTTTAAGATGGGAAATGACCTTATGATAGGATATCACGCACATCAGAATCGTGATAATAATCAGAGATACGAGGAACGTTATTTTGCCTTTGATTATGTTAGTTTTGATGAAAACGGCGTTCCCTTCTGCAACGGTCCCACATATTCTGTTCAGCCTCTTCCTGAGGAAATAAGCGGATATAGGAATATAGCTCCGCTTGCTAAGGTCGAGTCAAAGAACGTCACGAACGCAGAGGCGATTAATGACGGCTATATCGTTGACTGCTATAACCTGAAGGGAGAAGAAAACAAGGAAACGGTCCTTGGTTCTGATTACTCATTTATCGAGCTTAAATTTGATAAAACTTATGAAATAGGCGGTGTTGCTATCTATAACAGCTCTTATTACGATAAGGCTTTGCTTGAGATAGAGTATATCGATTTCGGTGACGGAAATGCCGTCCTGTATCCTCAGTTCTGTTATGATAAATATATAAATGAGGAAACTGAGTTCATTTTCCCAAACAGCGCATTCACCATTGAATTTCTAAATACGTTTGAGGCAGACCATGTAGTCATCTGCGTTAAAACAACCGACATGGCTTCGCTTAATGAGATCGTAGTATTGGGTAGATAGGAGGTTAATATGAAAAAGATATTGTCAATTATTTTAATTTGTTTTTCATTGTTAACTCTTGCAAGCTGTGTAAATGATAATCCGCCTGTCGAGGAAGATGAAAAGGTGCATATAATCGTTTTAGCGGGTCAGTCGGGCGCACGCGGAAAAGCGTTGGTTGAGGACCTTGGCGATGAAGATAAGGAGATCAATGTTGATGTTGACATCTTGGCAGATGGATTGCCAATGGCGGCGCTCGATGATATTCCCGGCATTGATGACTCTCTTTACATTGACGTATTAGAGCCCGGATACGGAGATTTCCCATCTGAATTCGGTCCCGAGATCGGAATTGGTCAGACTATGGCATCCGTATATCCGAAGTTCGACGCTGAATATAAGACGGTTATCGTTAAATATACCGCCAGCGGTTCGACCTTTACGGATCATTGGTACTCAACCTCAGCAATAAACGATAATGATGTTGCTAAATATCTTAATCTTGATCAGGTCAACGAAACAGACAAGGGAGATGAAACAGGTCCCTTAACTAACAACCTGTATAAGCTGGTTGAAAAGGCTATTTCCGAATTGAATGACTTAGGCTATGAGACCGTAATCGACGGTATGGCATTCGTTCACGGTGAGCAGGATGCAAAGTTCGATGAAAATATGGCAATTTATGAAAAAGCGTTGACCTATTTCATAAATGACTTCAGATCCTATTTTACGGATAACGATCTTCCCGTTGTTATCACCGAGGCGTTGACCAACAGCGCGAAATATTCCAACGAGCTGAGAGATATACAGAAAAACGTTTCTGCTAATCTCAAGAATGTGTCATTCATCGAAACGAGCGATCTTTATACAAACGCATTTGAGCCTTGGCACTTCGGAGCAGAGAGCAACAATGTGTTAGGAAACAGAATTGCGGCTGAAATAGCCTCCTATAACGAAACGAGAGTCGTTTCAAGCATCGATGAAGAGGTAATTAACGTTCCCTATGGAGTTAATGTGGATCTGCCGGATTATGTAAGGGCAACCTTCACCAATTACTATGGCGGATATTTAAAGGTAGAAGAATACGCTAATTACGACTGTAATAAGCTTGGTCCTCAGAACGTTAGCTTTAAGGCTAAAACATCAGAGGGCATCAAGGAGTTTAACCTTACTATAAACGTAAGTGACAGCGTAGCATTTATCGACGGCAAGCTTACCGAGTATGCGAATGCAAAAAAGAATAGCATCCCCGGCGGTCTTGGCGAGATATATGTAATAAAAGGTGACGAAGGTCTTTATATTGCCGCAAATATCAAGGACGGAGAAATCTGGACAGACGGTGAAAACTGGCATCGCGGAGATATGGGTCAAAAGGGAAATAATGATGATTTCATTATTTATATTACAGATACCGATGCTGCTGAAAGAAAAACCGTTTGTTTAAGCTCAGCAAACCTGCTTAGAATTTATGACAGCGGAGTCAGCCTTGATTCCTCAGATGTGACTCTTGAGTTTGGCAACCTTGTATATAACAAAAAAGTGTCGGATTATAAGTATCACGTCTCTACAAGCGGACTTGCAAATTGTGGCGAGAGCGAGGGCATTACCCTCGAGCTTTACGTAAGCTATGAGGATCTTGGAATTGAGGATCCCGAGCTCATCAAGCTTTGCTTCAATTATAACAATATTTCTTCCACCGGTGAAACAAGAGTTGGCGAAGATAATTATCTTGTAAAGACCGATGGCACCGAGGAGAATATAGACTCTTACTTCTCAATCAGCGATCTTATTAATTAATAAAATGAATAAAAACGAAAGATTTTCAAGATACAAGTATCTTACCGGACTTTCCGCCTGGGAGATCGCAAGCTATAAGGAGCCCGAGAGCGTTCTTATTCTTAACGATGGTCCAAGCGGACTCCGAAAGCCGCTGAGGAATGGCTTTACAGAGCAGAACGAGGTTATAAAGACCGTCTGTATGCCAACGCCCAGCGCGCTTGCGGCATCCTTTGACAGAGAGGCCTGCTATGAGTCTGGCGCACTTATCGCAAAGGAGTGTCTGCACCACGGGACAAACATTTTGTTAGCTCCCGGAATCAACATAAAGAGATACGTTATGTGCGGCAGAAACTTTGAGTATTTCTCAGAGGATCCATATCTGACGGGCGCACTTGCTGCAGAGTATGTAAACGGTCTTGAGCATAGTGGCGTCGGTGCTTGCGTAAAGCATTACGCCTGCAATTCTCAGGAGCACGGCAGAACGGTAAACAGCAGCGAGGTATCTCTTCGTGCATTGAACGAAATATATCTCAGAGCATTTAAGTATACCTTGAAGTACTCAAGCCCATCATGCATCATGACCTCGTATAACAGAATCAACGGAGTTTACGTAAACGAGTCGGAATATCTCCTTCAAAAAAAGTTGAGAGGAGAATACGGCTTTGATGGTCTTATTATGTCAGACTGGTGCGCTGTCAGTGATAAGGGCGCTAGCTTCAAGTGCGGTCTTAATATTGAGATGCCTCTTGCCAGGATGAGCTATGAAATGATGGACAGAGGCTATGGCAAGAGCTTTGATGACTCCGATCTTATCCGTCTTGATAACGAGATTTACAACACCGTATCTAAATTTAAAGGTACAAAAAAGCTTCCCGAGCTTGATCTCGACAACCTTCATGATAAGGCTGTCGAGATAGCAAACAAGACTGTCGTTCTGGTGAAGAACGATAATGATTATCTACCTATTAATAATAACGATAGGGTGCTGGTTTTAGGCTACTTTGCAAATCACGCTCGCTTCGTTGGCAAGGGTAGCGGTTGGGTAAATGCTTATAAGGACACTACCTTCCTTGACGTTCTTGATGCACAGGGCAGGGAATATGACTTCTGTGAGTGTTACGACGAGGAAAAGCTTAGCGTCACTACCGAAGAGCTTGAGAAATACAAGGGCAGGTACAATAAAGTGCTTCTTTTCCTTGGCCAGTATCAGAGTGATGAGACCGAGGGCCTTGACAGAAGTACAATAGAGCTTCGTCCCCATCAGATAGAGCTTATCCGTATGGTGAAGGATGTGTTCGGAAGCTTTGCTACCGTTTTGGTAAGTGGAAGCGTTGTAAACGTTAAGGATGCTTACGCTCTGTCGAATGCTATGATGATAACCTATCTTGCAGGAGAGGGACAGTCGGAGGCGATATACAATAATTTGTTCGGTTATCATAACCCGAGCGGCAGACTTCCTGAAACTTGGATATCCTCACTTGACCAGAACCCAATCAACAAGGAATATGCGAGAAGGGATATTTATCACACCTATTATTACGATGATATATATGTAGGCTATAGATATTATGACTTGCATAGCGAAGGTTTTATCTTGCCATTTGGCTACGGACTCAGCTATTCCCAATTCTCATATTCGGATTTTAATTATAGTATTTCCGATAAAATGATGGAAATATCTTTGAATATTACCAATAATAGCAATATTGACGGTGAGGACGTTATCCAGATCTATATAGGTAAAAAGACATCCGATATTTACAGACCTATAAAGGAATTAAAGGCATTTGGAAAAGCCTTTGTAAAGGCGGGAACTACCGAGCGGATCTCTGTTAAGGTTGATATTGATGACTTGAAGTCGTATCGAGAGTCTACCGATTCATTTGAGCTCGAGGACGGCGAGTATGAGCTTTATGTAGCGTTAAATACCAATTTTATATTAAAGGAAGAAACCGTACGTCTTAACGGAGTCAAGTTTGAGAAAATCCTTGAACCCAAAAAATTAGAAAAAAGGGAAGTTCCTTTAAAATACACCTTGGATACTCCCGCGGGCATACTCTTTGAAAACGAGCTGTTCAAATCATACGTTCGCGAAAAGGGATTGCCCATTGACGTCGAGGACTTTGAGAAAAAGCTCTTTTGGATCGATTCAAAAGCACTGAGAGTTACCATCTGCGACGGCGATATCAACATTACTTATGAACAGATGGAGGAGCTTGTAGATTATCTTAATTTACACTCCGAGATCGACAGACGGCCCAACTTTGATTCGGTCGTCCAAAAATACAGACCCTGGTGATTATTCATCGGGAAAAGCAAAAAACTTCTTTAATTTAGTTTGACGCAAATTTCAAATAAAATTTTCAAAAGGAGAAAAAACATGAAAACAAGAAGCATTATTCTTTTAGTAGCAATGCTGTTTGTAGTGGTGCTTGCGGCAACCTCATGTAGTCTGTTCCATCAGCATACATGGCAGGACGCCACCTGTACTACTCCTAAAACTTGCACCGAATGCGGTGTTACCGTAGGTGAAGCTCTCGGTCACGCAGAGGAAGTTTTAGAGGGCAAGGATGCTACCTGCGCCGAGACAGGTCTTACCGAAGGTAAGAAGTGTTCGGCTTGTGGCGAGATCCTCGTTAAGCAGGAAACCATTCCTACAACAGCGCACACCGAAGAGACTGTAGCAGGCAAGGCTGCGACCTGTACAGCTACAGGTCTTACCGAGGGTAAGAAGTGCTCGGTATGTGACACCGTGCTTGTAGAGCAGGAAGAAATTCCTATGAAAGCTCACACACCCGAGACCGTAGCAGGTAAGGAAGCAACCTGTACAGCTACAGGTCTTACCGATGGTAAGAAATGCTCCGATTGCGGCGCAATTCTTGAGGCTCAGAAGGAGATTCCCCTGAAGGCACACGCCTATGACGAGGGCTGGGACCCCGACTGTAACGTTTGTGGAACAGTACGTACCTGCGCTCACGACGGCGAAAAGATCGCTTTGACAGGTAAGGCTGCGACCTGTACAGCTACAGGTCTTACAGACGGTGAAAAGTGCGGTATATGCGGCGACATCACCAAGGCACAGGAGATTATAAAGGCTCTTGACCACGATATGTCCGAGGCAACCTGTACCGCAGCTTCCAAGTGTCAGAGAGAAGGCTGCGATCATGTTGAAGGCGAACCTCTCGATCACGATTACGACGAGGGTGTTATAACTACAAAGCCCGGTTGCGAGACTAAGGGTGTAAAGACCTTTACTTGTAAGAGAGAAGGCTGCGGTCACTCCTATACTGTGGATGTAGAGCCCACAAAGCACGACTATAAGGAGACCGTTGTTGCTTCGACCTGTATCGCTCAGGGTTATACCCTGTACACCTGCGGCAACTGCGGAAACAGCTATAAGGACAACTATACCGCTCTTGCTGAGCATACCTATAACGAGGGTGTTATAACCACCAATCCAACCTGCTTGGATAAGGGCGTTAAGACCTACACCTGTACCGTTGAAGGATGTGGAAAGACAAAGACAGAGGAGATCTCTGCAAACGGTCACGCTGAGATCCAGCACGCAGGACAGGAAGCAACCTGTACTGAGGACGGCTGGAAGGCGTACGTAACCTGTGAGAACTGTAGTTATACTACATATGAGAAGATAAACAAAACCGGACACAAGGGCGGCACGGCAACCTGTAAGGATCTTGCGGTATGTAGCGCGTGCGGCGAAAAGTACGGAACTCTGGACAAGGTAAACGGACATCACTACGGCGAGGCAAGCTGTGATGCTCCTGCAACCTGTATTCTCTGCGGAGAAACCTCGGGCAGCGCTATTGGTCACGCTGATAAGACTCCCGTAGACCACAAGTGCGACCGTTGCGGAGAAACCTTGACCGAGTGCGTTGACGACAACAATGATCACGCATGTGACAACGGCTGTGATAAGTTCTTTGGCGAATGTGTAGATAACAACTTCGATCACAAGTGCGATTACGGCTGTGGCAAATCCGACTTTGGCACCTGCGCAGATGCCGATAAGGATCACGATTGTGATTACGGATGTGACAAGTACTTCGACGTTCATGCAGACGGCGACGATAAGGGTCACCTCTGTGATTACTGCGGCGAATTCGTAGATACCGAGGTTTGCGTTGATACAAACAAGAACCACATCTGTGATGAGTGTGACGCAAGAGTAGGCGGCGACTGTCAGGATGATAAGAACGGCCAGGATGCAGATCACAACTGTGACTACTGCGGCGCGTCGGTTGGTGAGGCTTGCTACGGCGGTACTCCCACCTGTACCGAGAAGGCTGTTTGCTCTGAGTGCGGTCAGTCCTACGGCGAGTTTGCGGCTCACGTTTATAATAAGACAAATGCGGTTGATAAAGCTCTTAAGTCCTCCGCAACATGTACTGCACTTGCAGTTTATTACAAGTCCTGCGTATGCGGAGAGGTAGATAAGTCCGAAGGCGCTGAGACCTTTGAGTACGGTGAGTATGCTCCTCATACCGAGGTTTCTGTACCCGGCAAGGACGCAACCTGTACCGCAACAGGTCTTACCGAAGGCACCAAGTGCGAAAAGTGCGGCAAGACACTCGTTGAGCGGGAAGAAATTCCTATGGCAGAGCATACCAAGGAAACCTTGAAGGGATATGCAGCAACCTGTACCGAGGAAGGTCTTACTGACGGCGTGATTTGTACCGTCTGTAAGGCAACTCTTACTAAACAGGAGACTATTTCCGCGCTTGGTCACGATTGGGCAGACGCAACCTGCGATACTGCTAAGACCTGTAAGAGAGAGAACTGCGGTATAACCGAGGGTGATCCTCTCGGCCACAAGTACAACGTTACTTACACTTGGTCTGAGGATAACTCCACCTGCACTGCAAACGGCGTGTGCGAGCATGACGCGTCTCATACTTTCAACGAGATCGCGACCGTAACCAGCGTTAAACTTAACGTTTCTGCATCTAAGATCACTTATACTTATAACGTTGAATTTGAAAACAATATTGATGCTTATACTAAGTCCGTAGAGGCAGATGTGACTCTTGAAAATGGTATCGCAACCGTTAATGCTCCTGCTATAGCGGGCAGAGTTGCATCTCACGATTATGTAAAGTTTGGTTTCTATAATGTAGAAGCAACCTACGAGTTCACCATCTATTATTCCGAGGTTGATGTTTGGGACGGCACTTCTGTAAGCGAGAGCCTTCAGGGCTCCGGTACTTTGGAGGATCCTTACCTCATTCAGTCCGCTGCTGACTTTGCATATCTTGCAGCTCAGCTTAACAACGCTGAAGTTGGTCAGGCACAAAACTTCGAGGGTCAGTACTTCAAGATGACAAAGTCCATTGACCTTAACGGCAATCTTCTCATTGCAGGTAACCACAGCGGTTGGAATATGTACCAGGGCTTCGGCGGTACCTTCGACGGTAACAACTGCTCTATCAGAGGCATCAACGTTGAGCCTACCACAGGCAAATCAGCTGCACTCTTTGGCTGCATCACCAAAGCAGGTACTCTTAAGAACCTTATCGTTTACGGTAATGCAAAGGGCACTGAAACCGTAGGTGGCGTTGTAGCATATCAGCTTGGTGCTGTTGATAACGTAACAAGCTATGTAACAGTAACCGCAACAGCCGGCACTATTGGCGGCGTTGTTGCAAACCAGGAAGGCAGCGCAGGTGTTCTTTCCAACAGTGTAAACTACGGCAGTGTTACCACCACAAGTTACATCGCAGGTGGTGTCGCAGGCTCCGGAGGTGCAACAATTATAAATTGTGTAAACTGGGGTAATGTTCAGGGTGGTAATGAATCTATCGGCGGCATTGCAGGCACAACCAAGGACAAGGGAACTATATCCGGCTGTTATAACTACGGTGACGTTAAGACAACCGCAGGCGATAAGGGCATGATTGGTGGTATTGCAGGTAAGGCTGTTAAGCCGATCAATAACTGCTACAACTACGGTACTATTACAGGAGCTAACACCACAGGCGGTATTGCAGGCAGCACTACGAAGGCTATTACAAACTGTTATAACTACGGTGCAGTTAATGCTACCAGCTGGAACATTGGCGGTATTGTAGGCTCCACTGATGCAAACATCAGCGATTGTACAAACTACGGTGATATAACAAGTACAGCAGACTGCGTAGGCGGTATCGCAGGCTCCTCCAAGGCTACTATTTCCGGCTGTACCAACTACGGCACAGTTAAGGGTATTGGCAGATCTGCAGGTATTGTATATTACTCCAACGGCACTATTGAAAACTGTATCAACAACGGTGACGTTATCGGTGGCTGGGACCTTGGCGGTATTCTCGCTTGGGTAGGCGACGGTCAGTCTGCTACAATTAAGAATTGTACCAATAACGGTAACGTTACAGGTACTTGGAACAACGGCGGTATCTTCGGTCTTGCACACGATAATGCAGGCACAGTTACCATCACCGGCTGTACCAACAATGGTAAGATCAACTCCTACACCGGCGGGCAGATTACTATCGCGGTTAAGGCTGTTATTACCGATTGCACCGAAAACGGTTCTTACGTTGTTCTTCATGAGCTTACTCACGTTAATGCAGTTGCTCCCACCTGCGATGCAGACGGAAACGTAGCATACGATAACTGCTCTGTATGCGGAAAGAACTTTGACGCAGAGGGCAATGAGCTTAATTCTGTTAAGCTCCCCGCAGGTCATAAGGACGAAGGCGGCGACGGCAAGTGCGATGCCTGTGGCACAAGCATGTGTGACCACGTTTCCGAGATCGTTAAAGAAAATGAGAAGGCAGCTACATGTACCGCTGCAGGCTCCTATGACAATGTTGAAAAATGCACCAAGTGTGGTGAAGAGCTCGGCAGAGAAACTGTTACAGTAGACGCACTCGGTCACAAGATGACAAGTGCTGTTGAAGGCACAAAGAAGACCTACACCTGTGAGAACGGTTGCGGTCTTACTGAGATCAAGTATCTCGTAACTGTAAATCACCTCAATCTTGATGGCACTGTTGCAGCAGAGGCAGAGGTTTACGAGTATGACAACAATTACATTTACACGATCAACGCAAAGACCATTGAGGGGTACGTTGCTTCTCACGATTACGTGAAGGGCCACATTCTCTCCACCGGCGGCACTGTTAACATCTACTACTCCCAGGTTGATGTTTGGGACGGCACTTCTGTAAGCGAAAGCCTTTCCGGTACAGGTACAGAAGATGATCCTTACCTCATCCAGAGCGCCGCAGATTTTGCATATTTTGCAAGCGTTATAAATTCTGCAACTGTCGGTACAACACAGAATTTTGAAGGACAATATATTAAGATGACAAAGAGCGTTGATCTTAATAATTCTAATCTGATGATTGGTAGCCACAGTGCATGGAATAAATATCAAGGCTTCGGCGGTGTACTTGATGGTAATAATTGCTCTGTTAGAAATGTGAATGTTAGTCCTGCAAGTGGTTCTGCTGGTTTGTTTGGATGTATAACAGACAAAGGAACTTTGAAAAATCTGAGTGTATATGGTAGTGTAACAGGTACAGGAATTGCAGGCGGCGTTGTAGCATATGTAAGAGGAAATGTTGATAATGTAACCAGTTACGTAACTGTAAATGGTGCAGGTACAGTTGGCGGTATAGGAGCCGATGTAGCTAATATTGCTAGCAGATATATTTCTAATTGTACAAATTATGGCAATGTTACTGGAACGGGTACAAATGTTGGCGGTATTGCTGGCTCAGGTGGCGGCCAGTTCACAAACTGTGCAAACTTTGGTGCTGTATCCGGTGGTAATTACACTGGCGGTATCTGTGGAACAACTAAAAACATTGGAACATTTTCAGGCTGCAATAATTATGCAACTGTTAATGGTGCTAACTATGTTGGTGGTATAGCAGGTAAATGTCTGAAGACTGTAGAGAACTCTGCAAATTACGGTGAAATTTCCGCTACAGGTTCTGCATCTGGCGACATTTATGGTACGAATAAATAAATCACTTTAAACTACGGATTATTATTTTTAAAAGAAACAAAAGCAAGAAAGGGCATCTCGCCCTTTCTTGCACAATTAAACTCATCTAAAAAATGAGGTGAAACAATGAAAAAAATTGTTTGTTTATTACTTATGATGCTTTTGACGTTCTCATTGGCATCATGCTTCTTATTTACCCCTGATGGACCGGGGCCTGATAATCCTAATAAGGATCCCGGAGACGAAAAAGAAATATCGGAGAGTGAAAATATCATTAACGTATATTTAATTGCAGGCCAGTCCAACGCGGTTGGATACGGTATGGATACGGGCAAAGTTATTGCCAATTCGGATCATAGATTTACCGAGGGGTTTGAAAACGTACTTTACTACGGCTCTCAGGAGCGTTGGAATGGCTCCTATCCTAACAAAAACTTTGCACCCGTAAAGCTTGGTATGGGAGTAGCCCATGATCGCTCCGGTGCAGAGATCGGAATTGCCTCTGCTCTTGCCGATAACGGAGAGATGAACGCAATAATTAAGTGCGCTGTTGGAGCTACACACCTTTACCCTGATACTCAGTACGAGGTTTCTATAAAGCAGGGCACATGGACGTCTCCTTCTTATATTGAAAACAACAACGTCGATCTCTCTGAAAACGAGATGATAGGCTATATGTACAGTCGCTTTGAGCAGACTGTTAATGACGGCTTAAGACTTCTTATCGAAGATGGCTACACCCCAGTTATCAAAGGCGTGTGGTGGATGCAGGGAGAGGCAGAGATGTTTACTCTCGAAATGGCATCCGAGTACAGAGAGCTTTATAAGACTCTTATCCTTGATATGAGAAATACTCTAAGCGAGGTAACAGGATATGATTGCTCTGAGGTCCCCTTCATCTGCGGTTTACCCAAGTGGAATACAAAAAACAGCCCTCCTCCTGCATATCAGGGAATGGTTAGAACTGCCATGAAAACTGTTGCAGGCGAGCTTACCAACGTTGGCTACGTTGACTGCATGCCCCTTACTCAGCACGATGATTGGCACTTTGATGCCGCAGGTCAGAAGTATCTCGGCGAGCAGTTTATATCTTGTCTTGAGGAAATCGAAAGCAGCGAGATATTTGAAGAAAAAATCAGCATTGATAATGAGATTAAACTTTTGACTGCTGAGCGCAGCCTTGAGTTCAAGGCGGGACTTACAAATTACAGCAGCAAGAATAATTATGAGTACGGATTTATCATAGTTCCCACCTCAATATTAACAGAGAATAAAATTAAAGGTCAGTATATCGAAAAGCTCGACGGCATTGAATATATGAATATTCCCTGCGAGGTTACTGTAGAAAAAATAGATGAGGATTATTCCGACATCTACTTTGGCGCAAAGCTTTTGGACATCAAATACGAGAATATCAATACCTCATATACTGTAATAGCATATATCAAGAACGAGTACGGAGATTATCTCTACTCATCGTCTCATCTTTCAGCCAGCCTTGCAGAAATTGCAAGTGAAAGAATGTATGAGGAGAAAGAGGGCAGAGATGAGCTTCTGAAAATTGTAAACGAGGGTATAAACTCTCTTGCCGGTCTTCCCGAGGGAAGCACGGACGCAACCTTTGACATAATGACGGAGGATAGAGTAGTAATCCGTTTCTCCGAGGCAAAAAGCGTACATCAGCTTTCCGTAAGCAATTCTGTGGGTGCAGATTATTTTGTAAAATACACCTCCTCTGATCCTTCGGTTGCATCCGTTGACGAAAAGGGACTTATCACAGCTCATAAGCTTGGCGAGGCTGAGATCCTCGTTGAGTGTGCCGGAAGAAGCAAATCTGTCAGCCTTTTGGTTGAATCCGTAAGCGTCGGTGGAATTGAGCTTGACGGTATTATTTCTGATGGAGAATATGAAGGCGAGCTTATTTCGGCTAGCAACGGTAATCTGTCGGCAGACTTTAGCGGTATGATAAAGGATGGAATCCTCTATCTCGGCTTTACACTCACTCACGGTGAGTGGAGCCCCCTTAACAATAGCTGGTGGCTCAATGATAACATTGAGTTTAAGCTTGATAACGGAATATCCTACACTGTAATATTATACGAGGGTGTCCCCGAGTATTCTGCGAATATCACCTACGGAATGTCAAAGACCGTTGAGGTGGATGGAAAGCTTGTTACTACTACTGAGCTCTGTGTTGAGAATGTTGAGAGCGTACATCAGCTTAAGGTTGGTATGAACGGCACAAACTTCGGTTGGCTCGGTGCTATCTGGAACGATAATTACAATCTTGGCATCATTTCCGAGGACGGCATCGTTATCAAAAAGCCTATTGATATCGGTAACGGTATAGTTCTTGACGGTAGCTTTGACGAGGACGTATATACCGAGGCAGTAAAGAACAACTCCATCTTTGCAAATGCAAACGGTGCTGATGTTACTATAATCGGTACACTCACCGATGGCGGCGTGCTTTACGGTGTTACGGTGGATCACACCCTTGCTCCCGAGTTGTCAACTAACGGAAGCAACGATTGGTGGACATATATGGGCATTGAGTTCCACTTTGACACTACCGATACACAGTTTATGTTTCTTGCGAACAATCACACCTCAATAGGCAGGATGTTCGGCTACTGCACGTCGGTTGAGACCGACGGTGGATATAGATCCACTTTTGAAATATTTATTCCTTATGAATCAATAGGCGTGAGCAAAGGAGTAAAATCTCTTAGCTTCACTGCGAGCGGTTGGTTTGAGAACGGTTGGTGTTGGATGCTCAACAATAGCTGGAGTCCTTCTCACACCGTCACATCCAACGGACTCGCTGAATTAACAGAATAAGAGGAATTACTATGAAAAATAGTCTTTTAGTTTTAATTTTAGTTCTTGTTCTTACAGTTTGCTGCTCTTGCGGACTGTTTCACAAACACGCCTTTTCCGACAGCTATTCATACGATGATACAAACCATTGGCATGAGTGCGAGTGCGGAGAAAAGGCAGACGTTACAGAACACTCCTGGAACAAGGGTGTGGTTACCTTAAAGCCTACCGCCGAAAGCGAGGGCGAGAGAACCTATTTTTGTAATATTTGTCGCGGCAAGAAGATCGAGAAGATCGACAAGCTTGATCCCGGTCATACCCACGCATACGATAAGCTTAATAACGATGAGAATTATCACTGGTACGAGTGCGAGTGCGGCGAAATTAATTCAAAGCTCACCCACGCATTTGACAGCGGAGTTATCACTCAGCATCCCACCACCGATAGCGAGGGCGTAAAAACCTATACTTGTTCGGTTTGTAATTATGAAAAGACCGAGAAGCTTGATAAGCTTGATCCCGATCATACTACCCATGAGTATAGCATCAGCGCAAGCGACGAGGAGAGCCATTGGCTCGAGTGCGTTTGCGGCGAAAGAAAGGATGTTACAGCTCATGCATTTGATGGCGGCGTTGAAACCATCCCGGCAGGTGAAAACAGCATCGGCATCAAGACTTTTACCTGTAGGGATTGCGGACGCAAGGTATCCGAGAATATTCCCGCGCAGCATGCAAACGGACTCTCCTTCCTTCAGTCCACACATTACAGAATTACAAACAAGCTTGCAAAAACTCCTCTGACGGTTGAGGCAGAAATTCAGGTTAGCCCCAGCGTTAGCGGCAGAGCAGGCGCTATTTTCGGCAATTACTACGGTATCAGACAGGATTGGCTGCTTGAAATATATGATAATGGTACGCCCAGATTCTATTTCTCTGATGCCGCAGGCAACGTTAAGGATTACAGATTTGATCAGGTTGATGTAAGATCCAACGATTTTGTACATATCGCTCTCGTAGTTGACTATGAGAACCGCGGTGTACACTTCTACCTTGACGGTGTGCTTGAGCAGACCGTAGCTATGGACGTTGACCTTGCTGCCGATATTACAAGATATCAGTTCGTAGTCGGCGGCGACAACAGAAGCAACAATGGAATCTATTTCAAGGGACAGATCCGTTCTGTTTCCGCATATTCCGATATAAGAACTGCCGACGAGATCGCTCGCTCGGCTGAGTGCGGAACTAATCTTTATGCCGATAATCTTCTCCTCTCCTTCCTGCTTAATAAGGATTGCGCAGGCAATGATATCGAGGACCTTACAGGTAACGGCTATGACATTCCTAAGGAATGGCTTGACAGCCACAAGCCCACCCTCGATTATGCATATTCCTTCGCTGTCGTAGGCGATACACAGTGGCTCTCCAAGTATCAGAACGGAAAGATGGCGGGCATCTACGAATGGATCCTTGATAACAAGGATGACAAGAAGATCGCTCACGTATTCGGTCTTGGTGACATCACTGAGGATTGGAATACCGCTGGCAAGGAGGCTGAGTGGATAAAGGCTCAGGAGCACATCTATAAGCTCAACGGCATTATTCCTTACTCTCTCGTTCGCGGTAACCACGACGAGTCAAAATATTTCAATAAGTATTTTGCAACCGAGGAATATATGAGCCAGTTCGACGGCTTATATATGGTTGAGGGCGACATCAGAAACTCCTACAAGCTCTTTACTATCGGTTCCACCGATTATCTCTTTATGACTCTTGATTTCGGCGCAAGTGATGAGATGCTTGCTTGGGCAAACGAGGTAGTTCTTGCTCATCCCAATCACAGAGTTATTGTTACAACTCACGGCTATCAGGGCTTTGACGGAAATCATCTTTCTTATGACAATACCCCCTCAAACGGCGGTATGGCAGCTGCAAATGACGTCGATACCAGCGTTGGCAATAACAACAGAGGCTATAATAACGGTCTTGCAATCTGGGAAAAGTTCGTATCTCTTCATCCCAATATCTTCCTCGTTCTGAGCGGTCATACTCCCGATGAAGACGTTGTTGTTCTTGAGTCCAAGGGTGTTCACGGCAATACTGTAACACAGATGCTTATCGACGCTCAGTGGATGGATCCTCAGAAGGACGGCACAGGCATGGTTTGTATGCTTTACTTCTCTGAGGACGGTAGACAGATGGAGGTCGAGTGGATCTGCACCGACACAGGTAAGTATTATAAGGAAATGAACCAGTTTGCTCATGACATTTCCGGCAGCTTTGACGTTCCCACTCACGTTTTTAAGAACGCTTATGATGAGGAAAATCACCACAAGGCCTGTGAGTGCGGCTACATTATCGACGAGCAGCCTCATACCTTTGACGGCGGCGTGCTTAACTCCGACGGATTTATGGTTTATTCCTGTGAGTGTGGCTACAAGAGAGTTGCATCTGCAACAGATGATCCCGTCGCAAAGGAGCTTCAGGTGCTTCTCGAGGAGTATTATAATAACGGAACATACTTTGTAGGATCTTATTTCTTCGGCGGTGACAGATTCTGGATCGATGATGCTGAGGACTATAAGCTTACTGCTGATTATCTCACTCTTTACGATTTAATTATGGGGCGCTACGGCGATCTTAGACTTGACCTCGGCTGGAACAAGTACGAGGGAGTTTACTCTTCCTCTAACGAAAGCACCGTCAAGGGCCTTGCTATGCTTACTCAGATGGCAAAGGCGGATGAGGTTAACGTAAGCGGACTTACGAAGGTAAGCATTGAGGCAGACGGTGCGCAGCTTATTATTAAGCTTTATACAGGAGACAGCGTATCCTCCACCACCGCGGTAGGCCTTTATGCTACTACCACCTACGTGACGCACGCAGGCGATACAGTTGACGTGATTTACACCAAGGTTGGCGCGGATCATTTGTGCGAAATAATCGCTCCCACTCTTGCAGGCTACGTTGCAGAGTATGACAGGATCATCATTGATTCCCGTCATTCCTCTCTTACAAGAACTGTTTACTATTCCACAGTCTCCATTTGGGACGGCGTATCTGTAAGCACTTCGCTTAAGGGATCGGGTACTGAGGAGGATCCCTTCCTTATTGAAAGTGGCGCAGATCTTGCATATCTCAGAGATGTTGTAAATTCCGCGGCAGCAAAAACACCCAATTTCTCCGGCAAGTATTTCAAGATGACACAGTCTATTGACCTTGACGGTATAGATCTCTTCATTGGCTCTTATCCCGGTTGGGCAGACCGCCGTGGCTTCTACGGCTTCTTCGACGGTAATCATTGCACCATCAGAGGACTTGATAACACAAGCTCGCTCTTCGGTACGATTGAGGGAGGTTGGCTTAAGGACCTTTCGGTTTACGGTAAGGTAAACGGTGGAGCTACAGTTGGCGGTATTGTAGGCTACGTCGCTAACGGAGGCAGACTTGAAAACCTTACAAGCTATGTTACCGTAAAGGGCAACAACACCCTCGGCGGCGTTGTCGGTAATGCAGAGAATCAGGCATCCACAGTTATTAATTGTACAAACTACGGTAGCGTTACCGGCTCCAGCTATATTCTTGGCGGTATCGCAGGCTCTGGCGGACACGACTTCATTAACTGTGTAAACTTTGGTGACGTTACAAGCACAGGCAACGATGTTGTTGGCGGTATTATCGGCTCAACAAAGAACACCGGTACTATCTCTAATTGCTATAACTACGGTAAAATCAACGCAAGAGGTAAGGCAGGCGGTATTATAGGACTTGCTAACAAGCCTGTTAAGAACTGTGTAAACTATGGTGACATTAACGGTACATGGGCGCTTGGCGGTATTGTAGGTTACGTTAAGCAGGAGGATAACGCATCTATTTCGGATTGCGTAAACTTCGGTAATATTACGGCAACCTCCACCGGAATTGGCGGTATCTTCGGTATTCTTGAGGGTGGCGCAGCATCGGCGGGAAGAGTAACCGTAACAGGCTGTGTAAATAACGGCAACGTAAGCGGCACCTGGGGTATTGGAGGTATCGTTGGAGATGCTCCCGGTAGTATTATCGATTGTATAAATAACGGCACAATTAGTGCTAAGGGAGACCTTGGCGGTATTATAGGTAAGGCTTACGGCGAGATCACAGGATGTGTAAACAACGGTGAGATCATTGGAGCACAGACTATTATCGGCGGTATAGTTGGACGACTTCACGTTACGACTCACTATGTTGCTATTATGACAACAAACCGGCAGAACGGTAGTGTTACAGGTCCCGACGCACAGCAGATCATTGGAAAGACCGAAGGCACGGTTGAGGAACTTATCACTGTTAACAAGGACGTTATTGGTATCAACCACCGCGGTTGGTACAAGGCACCTGAAAATACACTTTCCGCATACAGAGAATCTGCAAAGCAGGGCTTTAAGTATGTAGAATGTGATGTATTATTTACAAAAGACGGAGTTCCTGTGCTTTTGCACGATGATACTATCGACCGTACATCTAACGGTAGCGGTGCTGTCAGCTCCTTTACATACGAGCAACTTTTGCAGTATGACTTCTCCTATGACGACAATGATAAAGACAATGATTTCAGCGCGTACAGAGGAGAGAAGATCCCTACCTTTGCAGAGTTTATCGCTCTTTGCAAGGAGCTTGAACTTCACGCTTACGTAGAGATCAAGGGCAGCATAACTGCCGCGCAGGCAGATCAGCTTGTTAAGATTGTATCCGATGCTGGTATGCTTGATGACGTTTCATGGCTCAGCTTCTCGGGTGACGCCCTTGCCAAGATCGTAGATATCGATAGCGGCGCGCGAGTTGTTTGGGTTATGACCGACACCAACGCTGCAAAGATCGAGGCGAACAACCTTCCCTTCGCTAAGGAAAACCTTATGACAGGCGAGAACGTTGTAGTATTCGACCTTTGGCACAGCCTCGCAAAGCAGGATGTTTGTGATCTCCTTAAGACAAACGGCATTCTCCTTGAGGTCTGGACAATGAACGACGCGTCTGGTATACTCAAGCTGAATCCCTACGTTACGGGTGTAACAAGCGATATGTACGATGCATCTCAGCTTGCAAATTCGGCTAAATAAATATTAATTTGGGCAATAGAGGATAGCATCCTCTGCCACCTGCACCTAGCGTGCAGGTGGCAGGCCCACAAGATTTTTCTATAATAAAGCACATTTGCTTAAAATGTATTTTCTTATATAAAAATCATACACGCAAGGAGTTTTTAGTATGTTCATTTTAAGAAACGAGTATCCCAGACCTCACTTTAGAAGGGACAATTGGTTATCGCTAAACGGCATCTGGGAGTTTGAGTTTGACGATGCTCATAGCGGCGAGGATAGAGGCATTCATAACGGAAATGTGAAGCTTAACAGGGAGATAAACGTTCCTTTTACATATCAGTACGCTGAGAGCGGAATTGGAGAGAGAGAGCATCACGATACCCTCTGGTATAGAAGAAGCTTTAGGTATGATCAGTCACAGGGGAACGTTATCCTCGGCTTTAACGCCAGCGACTACGTTACGACAGTATGGGTAAACGGCATCTACGTTGGCTCTCATCAGGGCGGATTTTCTCCGTTTACTTTTGATATTACAAGACATGTTAAGACAGGGAATAACTATATCGTCATCAAATGCTACGATCCACTCGATCCTACTATCCCAAGAGGAAAGCAGTCTTGGCTTAATGATCCCTTCAGCTGTTGGTACGTGCCCAACAGTGGAATTTGGCAGAGCGTTTGGCTTGATTTTGTCGGTGAAGATTCTATTGATGACTTTTCTATAACGCCCGATATTGATACGAATTCCTTTAGCGGTGAGATAAAGCTTCGCAATTCTCTTGCAGACGTTATTGAAATTAAGGTATTATATGAAAACAGGCTTGTAAAGCGCCAGATGTTCTCGACCGATGGAAGATACACTCGCTATACTGTAAATCTTATGGAAGCGAATTTTGTCGATGAGATAACATATTGGGCGCCTGAGCATCCAAACCTTTTCTACGTAGACATTTCGCTTTATAAGGATAATGCGCTGCTCGACACAGTTCACACAAGATTCGGTATGAGAAAGATCAGCGTCCTCGACGGTCAGATCCTCCTTAATAATAAGCCTCTCTATCAGCGTCTTATTCTTGATCAAGGATATTGGAAAAATTCCGGTCTTACTCCTCCTTCGGTTGATGCCATAAGAAGAGACGTAGAGCTTACTAAGGAGATGGGCTTTAACGGAGCAAGAAAGCATCAGAAGTTTGAGGATCCCTACTACTATTATTACGCCGACGAGCTTGGACTTCTCACCTGGTGCGAGATGCCTTCGTCCTATAATTTCAATTCCGATGAGATATCCTACGTAACGCGCGAGTGGCAGGAGATCGTTAATACAGCAAAGAAATTTTCCTCGATCATTACCTACGTTCCCGTAAATGAGTCTTGGGGAATAAGAAAAGTGCTTACAAGTGGGGAACAGCAGAATTTCGCAAGATCGCTTTACTATCTGACAAAGTCGCTTGATAAGTCAAGGCTTGTATCCACAAACGACGGTTGGGAAAACATTTCCGACAGCGATATTCTCGCTATTCATGATTATGCAAGCCTTGGAGCAGAACTTGGTGCAAAGTATAATGACTTTACATACAACGAGGGATTCCAGACCTTCAGACGCGTGCTTGCCAATGGCAATGAATATATGGGTCAGCCCGTTCTTCTCACCGAGTTTGGCGGTGTTATGTTTGAGAGAGATCAGAACAACGGTAATTGGGGCTATAACTCGGCGGCAAAAAGCGACGAAGAGTTCCTTGAGAGATTAAAGGAATTGGTTGACGGTATTTATAATGCAGACTTCCGGGGCTTCTGCTACACTCAGCTTACCGACGTTCAGCAGGAGGTAAACGGTCTTTTGGATGATATGCATAATCCTAAGCTTGATCCTGCCAACATCAAAGATATCCTTGATAAAAAATAATTAACTTATGAAAAAAATATTTTTGTTTTTACTATTGTGCATATCCGTTATTTCGATAATGTCATGCTCAGCTCCTGATGACACGAATACCGATCAAAATAAGAACGCTTTTCTTGTCGAAAACGAGGATTATGTAGACCTTGCATCGAAATATGACGGAGAGTCGTTCGACTATAATAAGTTGCTTTGGTATATCAATGATCTTGCCGAGGTTCCTTTGCCGGATCCTTTTGTATATGTAGAAGATGATACATATTATATTGTCGGCACTAACGATAGAAATGTCAATACAGTCGATTGCTATGTGACAAAGGATTTTTCTACGTATACACATTATCGTGATATATACGATCCATCTAAATACGGCGGCTGGGAAAATGATTCTGCCGAGATTTATGCTCCGGAAATATATTGCTTTGACGGTGTGTACTATATGTACTATAGTGCCGATGATAAGCAGGGAGTGAGAAGATGCAGTGTGACTGTTGCTGATAATCCGCTTGGCCCGTATAAGCCGTTAGTAAATGAGAGTGTTGATGGACTTAACTATCCTTTGTTTATGAAGGATGAAAACTCTGAAAGAGCACTTGATGCAACGGTGTTCACTGATGATGACGGTAAAATGTATATGTACTTTACAGTCACGTCTGATACGCAGCACATTGTGGGCGTTGAGCTTATTTCTCCTTATGAGGCGGATTGGTCTACCTATCGCGATCTTGTGATTCCCGGAACCGTCGATTCCGAGAGCGAGGAGCAGATCCTTGAGTGGGAGATGTATAGAGATAATAAGGTCAAGATCGCCGAGGCTCCCATTATGATAAAAAGTGAGGGGAAGTATTATCTCACCTATTCGGTCAACGGGTGCTGGAATAAGTATTACAATGTTTGCTATGCGGTATCCGATACACCTCTCGGCAATTATGTAAAGCCTTATGAAGAGGGGAAGTTATGGACAAATCTTCTTATGGGCTTCCCCGGCACACCCGATGAGGATGAGCTGATATACGGTCAGTGGGAGGGGTTTGCCTCGGGTACGGGACACCACAGCTTCTTTTACGTGGGTGATCAGCTTATGATCGGATACCACGCTCACAAAAATAGAGGTTGGAATTCCAAGTATTACACCCCAAGATATTTTGCTATTGACTACGTTCATTTTGATGAAAATGGCACTCCCTTCTGCAACGGTCCTACGTACTCGATTGTTAATCTGCCGGAAAATATCAGTGGATTTTCGAATGTTGCGGTCGGTGGCGTTGCCTATGGCAACAATGTTGAAAATGCTGAAAAATCCAACGATAATTATATAGTTGACTGTTATAATTTGGATAATAAGAATAACGAGGTTGCTTTGGGAGAAGGAGAATCGTATATAGAGATCAAGCTTGATGATTCATATGAGATTAAAGCAATTTTGATTTATAACAGCGCTTATTACGATAGTTACATAACTGAAATTGAGTATATTGATTTCGGCAACGGAAATATTGTTTATTATCCTCAGTTTTGCGAGGACTTTTATGTTAATGATGAAACGGAGTTTATATATCCTGGCAGCTGCTTTAACATTGAATTTATAAAAAACTTTAAAGCAGAAAGCGTTAGGATAGGCTTTAATCTGCCAAATGGCGGAAGCATTAATGAAATAGTTGTTTTAGGAAAATAAAAAGGAGCAATGATTATGAAAAAACAGACAAATCGTGTTTTAACGTTCACCTTCGCGCTTGTTTTAGTTCTTTCTATATTTGCTGTAACTATTAGTGCCGCCGATCCTTTGTGGGTAAGTAGCGGCATTTCAGATCCTACGGATTATGATTATTCCTTTGCGGTTGTCGGCGATACTCAAAAGCTTGTTGCTCATTATGCGAACAAGCTAGTCTTAGATCGCGGAGATGCTGATGAAATCAAGTACAAGGTTAATTACGACCAGCACGAGTATCCCGCAAACGATACCTTTGTGATGCTCTACGACTATATTATAAATAATAAGGATTCCAAAAATATAGCCCATGTTTTCGGTCTTGGCGACATCACCGAGCGCGCATCAGTTTGGGACTGGGTACAGAAGGGTTGTCCTTATGCTCCCGATGAGGAGTTTTCTATTGCTATAGAGCAATTCAAGCGTATGAAGGAGGCAGGTCTTGACTTCTCCCTTGTGCGCGGAAACCATGAGTCGTGGGATACTTATAACAAGTATCTTGGCACGGGCGAAAATGCGAGCGAGCTTGATTATGCGAATATGGTTGATGAGGTTTACACTCATTCCAACGGAACTGTGGATTACACGAATACTATCCACTATTTTTCCGCAGGGAACCTCGACTATATGGTTATCACCCTTGACTACGGTGCAAGTGACGCGGTTTTGACATGGGCAGGTGAGAGAATTGCAGCCAATCCCTATAAAAATGTAATCATTACAACTCACGCATATATGCACGATGACGGGACGACCATCGACACCGGTGACTCTGTTGCGCCTTCAAGAGATTCCGACAACACCGTTTACGATAAGACCAATATCAACAACGGTGACGATTTATGGAATAAGTTTATTTCAAAATATCCCAACATCGTTCTTGCAATGAGCGGTCATCAGGGAACCGATAACGTGGTAATGACTCAGTGGACAGGTGACGCGGGCAACGTAGTTACCAATATGCTTATTGACCCTCAGGGTATGGATAAAACCTATTTTAACAACGGCTGCTCCGGTGCTGTTGCTATGTTATATTTCTCGAACGGAGGCAAGACTGTTGAAGTTCGCTATTGGTCTACCGCAAGAGAGTGCTATATAAAAACCTCTAATCAGTTTAAATTCAATATAAATACCATTGACGCAGATTATACTGTAGTTAATCGCGGTGTGGCAACTCTTCCCGATGCAGAAAAGCTTAACTTGGGTGATTACGAAAAGGTAACGGAGCTTTGGAAAATATACAGCAATATGTCGGACGCAAACAAAGCAAAGCTTGACGATGCTGCAAAGCTTGTGGAAGCTCATGCCAAAATTCAATCCTTGACTCCTTCTGAGAAGTACACGATCACTTGGAGTATCAATGGCAAGACCGAAACGTCCATCCACTCCTACGGTGAGAATCCTGTATTCGGTGGCTCCGCATACAAGTACGGCCACGAGCTTATCGGTTGGGCGACAGAGGAGAACGGCAAGGTTGCAGGTATTCCTATCGTGACCGAGGACGAGACCTACTATGCGGTATTCTCAGACGTCAGCCTTTGGGATGCCTTCATTCCTGAAATTTCTGAAGACGACACCGCAGACACCCTATTTGACGGTAAAGGAACAAAGGATGACCCATACCTTATTCAGTCGGCGGACGACCTTGCAAGACTTTCCGCACTTACCAAGGGAAAGAACTACGGAAACAGCTCGGTTTACTTCAAACAGACTATTGACATTGATTTGAGAGAAGGAAACTGGCAGCCCATCTGCTCGGACATTGAATATCCTGACAATAAGTGGACAAGATGGTTCACGTTCTCTGCAAATTATGACGGAGATAACCACACAGTATATCTTAACGAATCTTCGATGAAATTGGCGTTTGGTCTTTTCGGTGGACTTAACGGAAGTGTAAGCAATCTTATAATTGACGGTAATATTAAATCCCTCGGTTATACGGGCGCGCTTGTAAGCCAGGCACATAACGGTGCGATTATTACAAACGTTGTAAATAAGGCAAATATTAACGCAAACGGCAATCAGGTTGGCGGACTTGTGGGCAATATCTCAAACGAGGCAACAGTAACTATTACAAAATGTAAAAACGAGGGTAATATTGTTGCTAACGGTACCTTTGTCGGCGGTTTTGTCGGCGGCGGATATGCAACTGCTAAGATTTCCGATTCCGTGAATATAGGAAATATTACCGGAAATTCTTTCGTTGGCGGAATGACGGGCGAGATATGGTTTAGCGGAACGGTTATCGGATGCAAGAACCTGGGAATTATTACTGCCGGCGGTCTCACAGCCCAAAAAAATGTCGGTGTCGATAACAAATACGCAGGTAACCTTGTGGGAAAAAGTAATCAGTTCTATACAGTCACTTGGGAGATAGATGGCTCGTATTACTATGTTGATCTACCCGCGGGCTCGGAGGCTTGTTATGAAAGTACTCCCGTAAAAGATGGATACTCATTCTTGGGCTTTACTGTTTCGGAAAACGGTGATCCTATGACAGAGGAGGATATGCCTCTTGTAAGCGCAAACGTAACGTATTATGCAATATTTGTAAAGAATACAACTACTCCCGATCCTACTCCTGACCCCGGTCCTACTCCTGACCCCGATCCTACTCCTGATCCCGATCCTACTCCCGACCCCGATCCTACTCCTGACCCCGATCCTACTCCCGACCCGATCCTACTCCCGACCCCGATCCCGATCCTACTCCCGATCCGGATAAAAACGAGGAAGAAAAAGAGAAACTTAATTTCTTTGAAAAAATTTGGAGAGCTATAATTAACTTCTTCAGAAAGCTCTTCGGTCTTGAGGAAATATAAAAACTAAAACGTTTGAGGTCGGGTGTATGAAAAAATATCTTTTGCCCAATACAGGTGATTTTTATAAGGCTAACCTGCATATCCATAGTAGCATTTCTGATGGCGAGATGAGTCCTGAGGAAATAAAAAAGGCATATATGGAGAAAGGGTACTCTGTAGTCGCCTTTACCGATCATGAGGTGATGGTTCCTCATCCTGAATTGACGGATGGTCATTTTGTGGCTTTGACGGCGACGGAAATCAGTGTCAACCAAAAAAGTGACTGTGATTTTTGCTATACCAAGGCATACCATCTTAACATTTATTCATCGGAAGAAAACAAAAGCTGCTTTAACTCCTTCGATAGCTCTAAGATATGGTTGAATCAATCGTTTCCTTTTATTACTCCCGAACAGAAAAATATAGGTATTAAGCGAATATATACAACCGATTGTATTAACGAGATTATATATATGGCTAACCAAGAAGGGTGCATTGTTTCCTATAACCATCCCGTTTGGTCTTTACAGGATTACACCGATTATATTGATTTGAAGGATCTTTGGGGAGTCGAGGTATACAACAATTTATGTGCAAAGGACGGACTTCTCGATTCTCCAAAACCCTTCGATGATATGTTAAAAAACGGTGAATGCGTTTTTCCCTTAGCAACCGATGATGCTCACCATCTGCAGGATTGCTTTGGCGGATTCGTTATGATAAAAGCTGAGGAATTAATCTATAGCTCTATATTCAGTGCATTGAAAAACGGAGATTTTTATGCTTCGTCAGGTCCTGAAATCTATGAATTGTCAATAGAAAAAGGTGTGATAAACATAAAATGCTCTCCCGTGTCTTTTGCTTGTGTTTCTACAGATTGTAGATGTACTTATACAAAAAGAATGGATGATAGTCCTCTTACAGAAATAACCATTGATATTGGCGATTATTTAAAACGTGTTAACACTGATATGAATAAGCGCGGATATATTCGCATTACTTTAACAGATGAAGTCGGTAGATCCGCTTTTAGTCGCGCATATTATATTAATGAAATAATGGAGTAAACAATGACAGCAATAGAATCAATTTTTAAAGAGGAGTTTGGCGCAGAGCCGGAGGCGATTTTCTCCGCAGCGGGACGTGTTAATCTTATCGGTGAGCATATCGACTATTGCGGTGGAAGGGTTTTGCCGGCCGCGCTTTCTTTGAAATGCCGTGTAGCAGTTAGGAAAAACGGTACTAGTATTTTGCGTATTGCCGCCACAACGATTGATGCTCGTGCTGAGATAGATCTTACCAACACCGGCGCATACCAAAATCTTCCTTGGGGAAATTATCAGGCTGGTGTTGCAGATGAGATGAAACGCGCAGGATATAATCTTGTAGGGTGCGATATTTTATACGATTGCACCGTTCCTTTTGGTAGCGGATTGTCATCATCGGCAGCCATAGAGGTCGCAACGGCATATGCTTTAGCTAAAATGGGTGGAAATAAGATTGATAAGGTAGAGCTTGCAGTCATTTCCCAAAGGGCAGAAAACAATTACTGTGGCGTAAATTGTGGAATAATGGATCAGTTTGCATCCGCAAATGGCAAAAAGGATCATGCAATTCTTATTGATTGTGCTACTCTTGAATATGAGCATATCCCCCTGAATCTTGGGGATTTCGTTCTCGTTCTTGCCAATTGCAATAAGCCTCATAACCTCCGAGAAAGCAAATACAACGAGCGACGCGATGAGGTTGAGGTAGCGCTGAAAATATTAAAAACTAAAATTTCCTCAGATAATCTGTCGCAGATTTCCTCAGATACAGTTGAAAGATACAAAGATCTCCTTGGGGAAACGATATACCGACGCGCAAAGCACGTCACCACCGAATGTGAGCGAGTTGCCAAAAGCGTAGAGGCTTTAAAGAACAATGATCTTGCTGGCTTCGGGCGGCTTATGTACGAGTCCCATGATTCGTTGAAATATGACTACGAGGTGACGGGCAGAGAGTTAGATACTCTCGTAGAGGCCGCTAGGCTTCAGAAGGGATGCATAGGATCAAGAATGACCGGCGCAGGCTTTGGTGGATGCACAGTCAGCCTCGTAAAAAAAATTTGCGTTAATGAATTTATAGAAAATGTAGGACAGCGTTACAGATCTGTTATAGGATACGATGCATCATTTTATGTTGCAGATATAGCGGATGGAATTGTTGGCTAAGGAGGAAGTAAAATGTCTATTTTGGTTACAGGAGGAGCAGGATATATTGGCTCCCACACCGCGCTTGAGCTTATTAAATCCGGTTATGATGTGGTTGTTGTAGACAGTCTTGTCACAGGCTACAGAAAGGCTGTTCCCGATAAGGCAAGATTTTATCAAGGAGATATTCGAGATTTTGCTTTTCTGGATAGTTTGTTTAAGAGCGAAAAAATTGATGCCATAGTTCATTTTGCGGCCTTCTCTCTGGTAGGCGAGAGCGTTTCAAACCCTTTAAAGTATTATGAGAATAATCTCTGTGGAACAAAGATCCTTCTCGATGCAATGGTGGCTAACGGAGTTAAGAAAATCGTATTTTCTTCCACCGCTGCTACATATGGCGAGCCTGAGAATATTCCGATACTCGAGAGCGACAGAACCTGTCCGACCAACCCATACGGAGAAACCAAGTTGGCTATGGAAAAGATGTTTAAGTGGACTAGCGAGGCTCACGGAATGAATTTCGTGTCACTTAGATATTTTAATGCATGCGGAGCTGATCAGTGCGGAAATATTGGTGAGGCGCATAATCCCGAGAGTCATCTTATTCCTCTTGTGCTTCAGGTTCCTAACGGAAAGAGGGAATCAATATCTATTTACGGCACCGACTACGATACTCCTGACGGCACGTGTATTCGTGATTATATACACGTGACCGATCTTGCCGAGGCACACATCCTCGCTGTAAGGTATCTTTTGGACGGTGGTAAAAGCGATATATTTAACCTCGGTAACGGGGTTGGATACTCTGTAAGAGAGGTTATTGATGTGGCGCGCAGAGTGACAAATCATCCGATTCCCGCAGTGGAAACTCCCAGACGCGCAGGTGATCCCGCACGACTTGTGGCATCGAGCGAAAAGGCAAAGTCGGTTCTCGGTTGGAAGCCTGCCCATGATACCCTTGAGGAGATAATCTCCAGCGCTTGGAATTGGCACAAAAATCATCCTAACGGCTATGCCGAGTAAAAAATGTAATATTTAATAATAATGTGAAAAAAAGTGCCGCACATCCCGTGCGGCACTTCCTAATTCTATATTATCTTAGAATTATAAATCGGAAAGGAAATGGTTTTGGCAAAATTAGCCGTTGTTCTTAATAGAGTTCTCGTAAGACTCTACCATCTTCTTAACCATCTGACCACCTACAGAACCTGCCTGCTTGGAGGTGAGATCGCCGTTGTAGCCCTGCTTAAGGTTTACACCAACCTCACTTGCTGCTTCCATCTTGAACTTATCAAGTGCAGCTCTTGCTTCGGGAACATTTACTTTGTTCTTAGACATAAGAATTTAATCTCCTGTTTTTATTAAAATCTATATTAATCGAGCCCGCGGAATTAAACCCTTGCGGGCTCATTTTCGCTTGCTCTGTTATTATTGTATCACAAATTCTACATAATATTATATGAAAAAAATGGTAGTTTTTGTAGCTGATTGAACAAATTTTAAGAAAAAAAGATTTTTTTTGAAAACCCCCTTGACAATTAAGGAACAGTATAGTATAATAGAAAAGCTTACAACCTTGTGAGCACTTGATCATTGAAAATTGAACAACAAGAAAATGAGAAAACATTGTGTTTCGGGGGAGACTCCGAAACGGTGTAAGTTCTTGTCAAAACACATTGAGAAA
>JAFWXZ010000009.1 GCA_017522795.1 Clostridia bacterium
AGAGGCGCGTCCTACTCCCGCCCCCAAGACTCCCAAGAAGCCTATCAACAAGGCTCCCGCCATTGATAAGCTTATTGAGGGCTACAGAACGGCAAAGAGCAGGATCAGTCTTCCCGTTCTTATCGCGGCTATCGCAGGCGCGGTGGTTGTTATTGCGGCTGTTATCTGGCTTATTGCAGGTATGGGCGGCGATATTTACTCCGACTATGCCGATCAGGGCTATACCGTCAAGGTCACATTCGATTCCAACGGCGGTACCTTCAAGGGCAGCGACTCCTCGGTTATCGACCTGTTCAAGCCCGAGGATATGGGCGAGGACGGAATCAAGCTCCTTGCTCCCGACGATGCAAGACGTGACAAGAACAACGCTCTTACCGTCACCAAGGCGGGCTATTTCCTTGCGGGCTGGTACAGAGAGATGAATCCCATTGATCCTGCCGATCCCGAAAAGGGCTACACCTACTCGGGCAAGTGGAACTTTGAGAGCGACAGACTTACCGAAAACGAGCTTACTCTCTACGCGGCGTGGGTTCCCTACTATAATTACGAGATCTACGCGCAGAATGAGAATAATGAGTGGGTGCTTGTGACAAGCACTTCGGCAATTAACCTTACCATTCCTGAATGGGCAGAGGGTGCTGTCACTCTCGATATGGATAACTTCCCCACAAGAGAGGGTTATACTCTCGACGTGGCGAAGGGACTCTACTATGACGAGGCTATGACCGAAAAGGTGGTTGGCACGCCCAATGAGGCGGGAACCAAGAAGTTCATCAGCGGTGAATGGGATCCCGCAACCGCGACCTCCCTTACCCCCACTATCAAGCTTTACACAAGCTGGCAGGAGGGTGAGAGATACAGAATCTACTCCACCGACGATCTGAGAAGAAACGCAGACGCCGAGGGATACTACGAGATCTACGCAGACCTTGATTTCACAGGTCTTGAGTGGCCTACGGTATTCGGAAACGACAAGTTCTCGGGCAAGATCTTCGGAAACGGTCACAAGATAAGCGGTGTCAGCATCGAAAGCACCTCCAGAAGCAAAATCAACAACGGTCTCTTTGCTTCTATCGACGAGGGCGCTTACTTCGAGAACATCAGCTTTGAGAACATCACACACACTATTAACCTTATGAGCGTTGCTCCCGGTGCAAGCTTCGGTCTGCTGGCGGGTACGGTAGCCGAGGGCGCAGAGTTCAAAAACGTCAGCGTAAGCGGCAAGCTGCTTATCGGTGACAACTGCGAGAGCCTTGTGGGCAACAGCGACTACACTATCGGAGTTATATCCGCAAGCGGCGAGATAGCCGACATAAAGCAGGATATCTCGGTTGAAAAGGCTAATCCCGGTAATGACAAATTCGATATAGAGATCGATGGCAATACGGTCTCCATTACCTCTAAAAACTAATCACAGAAAGGAAGATTGCAGAAAATGAAAAACAGAATCATTTCACTGATACTTTGCATTACTATGCTTGTAGGTATCGTCTCTGCGCTTTCGGGCTGTGGAGGCAGCGGAGACCAGGCCTTCGTTATTATGACGGATACTCTTGACGGTCTCTTTAATCCCTTCTTCTCAACCAGCGCATCCGACGGAACGATCGTATCCATGACGCAGATCGGCATGCTTTCATCCGACACCGACGAGAATGGCGACGCACAGGTCGCCTTCGGTCCGGACTATGCGGTAGTTGTTCTGGACTACGAATCATACTACGATATTAACGAAAAAAGCGAAAACCCCGATAAGACCGGTGTGACGACCTACACCTTCGTTATTAAAAACGGACTGAAATTCTCCGACGGCGAGCCTCTTACCATTGAGGACGTACTTTTCAACATCTACGTTTATCTCGATCCTGTCTACACAGGCTCGTCCACCATGTATTCCACCGATATTCAGGGCCTCTCCCAGTACAGAATCCAGCAGAATCTCTCGGGCGGTGTTAATGCCGACGAGCAGCTGACTGCACAGGCGAGAACCAAGGCGGCTAACCGTATAACCGAGCTTATTAACCTATTCAGACAGACCGCGCAGACCCCCTCGGGCAACTTCTCTACCACAGAGGAGAAGATGAGAGCGGCTATCGCGGCGTGGAGCCTAAGCATCGGTTATAAGGAGGCTGTTTCGGCAGATCCCAGCGAGGTGACCAACGATCAGCTCCTCGCCGACTACGAAAAAACCCTTGAGCTTTTCAAAAAGGAGCTTGAGAGCGACTATGAGGCGGCAAAGGAGGCCTACACCGACGAGCCCTACAAGTCAAACGGATTTGACGAGATCACTTCGTTTATGTATATGGAAGGCTACGTTGACGTAGAGTTTGGCGAGAAGGACGGCAAGGCAAATGCAGACAAGTCCGTTATTCTCTCGGTAAGCCGTGACTATCCCGAAAGCATTGACACAAAGGAGGAGGCTGTAAAGTACGTTTACGACTCCAAGATCAACTCCGAGCTTCACATCATTCTCTCCGCCTGGGCAACCGCGACCGAGCTTCAGACTCTCTACATGGCACAGGCTAAGGAGGTTATCCTTAAGGAGAATATGGCTGACGGAGAGCTTCTCTACCCCAACATTTCGGGTATCGTGTCCCTCGGTCACACCACAGACGTAGACAGCGTGACCATCGGTGAAAACACCTACACCGTAGCACACGATCACAAGCCCGACGGCACTCCCTTTAACGAGGATGAGTACGACGTGCTTCAGATCAAGATCAACGGTATCGACCCCAAGGCAGTATGGAACTTCTCCTTTGCCGTTGCTCCCCAGCACTACTATGCAGAGGGCTATGAGGTTGATATTGAAAACAACAAATTCGGCGTGGATTACGCAAGCTTTGAGTATATGACCGAGGTCATTCAGTCCCAGAGAAACGTGACCGTTCCCATGGGTGCGGGCGCATATATGGCGACCAACAATGCAAGCGAGGACGATCCCACGGGTACCGAGTTCTTCAGCAACAACGTAGTTTACTTCAAGTCTAATCCCTACTTTGAGGAGAGCTTGGAGGCAAGTCTGCCCGATGACTCTGAGATAGACTATCACGTGAACATCGACAAGGTTCGTTATCAGATAGTACCCGCCACCGACGCTATCACAATGCTTCAGTCGGGAACGGTACACTACGTAACTCCCCAGCTTACCAAGGAGAATATGAGCACGCTCAATTCTCTTGAATCCCGCGGATTCAACAAGATCTCGGTAAGCCAGCTTGGTTACGGTTATATCGGCGTAAACGCATCTTACATTCCAAACATTTATCTCCGTCGCGCTATTATGGCGGCGATGGACACCAGCCTTGCGCTTCAGTACTACGATGCAGGTACGGCAGAGCAGATCTTCTGGCCTATGTCTACTGTAAGCTGGGCTTACCCCAAGGATGACAGTGGCAACAACGAAACCTACAACGGTCACTCCTACCCCTACCTCAACTTTACCGAGGAGAAGGCGAAGGAGAACATTCTCTCGCTTATGGAGAGCGCCTACAGTCACACCATGGGATACACCGACAACGACCTCAAGGTCACCTTTACTATCGCAGGCTCTAACCTTACAGACCACCCCACCTATCAGGTATTCCAGACCGCAGCAAAGCTTCTTAACGAGTGCGGCTGGGACGTTGAGGTAGTTGCTGACTCTCAGGCGCTTACCAAGCTTTCCACAGGATCGCTGGCGGTCTGGGCGGCTGCCTGGGGTACAACGGTTGACCCCGATATGTATCAGGTTTATCACAAGAACTCCAACGCATCCAGCGTAAGAGCCTGGGGCTACAACGCTATACTCTCCAACGACAGCTACTGGATGGAGCAGGATATTCTCGATAAGATGAGCGAGATCATTGACGACGCCCGTGAGACCGACGACCGTACTACCCGTACCGCTCTCTACGAGGAGGCTATGGGCTACGTTCTCGACCTTGCTGTCGAGCTTCCCGTATATCAGCGTCAGCAGCTCTATGCATACAACGCAAATATCGTTGATCCTGCGTCCTTCCCCGAGGATATCAACCCCTACTCCTCTCCCATAGACAGACTCTGGGAAATCAAGTTCACCGACGGCGCGGCTTCGGGCGGTGCGGGTGACGGAGCTGCGGGCGGAATTATCGCAGGCGGTGTTGTTGCTGCTATCGTTGTAGTTTCTATCGTTTCATTCTTCAGACTTCCCGAGGAGAAGCGTCGCGCTATTCTTGGTAAGAAGCGTCCCTACCTCATTCCCGTCGAGGACATTGACGAGGAGGATATGGACGACTACAATGCAATTTATAAGAAAAGATAAGGAGGACGGCTAAATGTTAAAGTATATAATTAAAAGACTTGCTCAGTCAATACTGATACTGCTGGGCGTTTCTCTGATAATCTACGTTCTTATCAGATGCATGCCCGTTGACTTCGTGACACAGAAGCTCTCTTCCATTACAACCACGGGCGCGGAAACCTCCCAAGAGCTTATCGACGCGATGCTCAAGCAGTACGGTCTTGATACAAACATATTCGAGGGCTACGTTGCCTGGCTTGGAAAGCTTCTGAAGCTTGATTTCGGCAACAGCTTCAAGTACGGTATTCCCGTAATTGACGTTATCAAGGACCACATGGGCGTTTCCTTTGCGGTTGCGGCTATCGCGACCATCTTCGAGTTCCTTATTGCAATCCCTCTCGGTGTCACCGCCGCTACGCATCAGTACTCGGTGCGCGACTATATCGTTACGGTTCTCGTAATGATCGGCATTTCCCTTCCCTCCTTCTTCTTCGGTCAGCTGCTTAAGAACGTCTTTGCAATCCAGCTGGAGTGGTTCCCTGCATCAGGACTGATCGACGCGTCGAAGGATCTGTCGGGATTTGCTCTGCTGATGGATCAGCTCTGGCACTTATTCATTCCTATTCTCACCGTTGTAATTCTTTCTATCGGTGGACGAATGAGAATGACGCGTACGAATATGCTGGAGGTTCTTAACTCCGACTATATCCGTACCGCAAGAGCAAAGGGCCTTAAGGAGCAGGTAGTTATTTACAAGCACGCTTTCAGAAACACTATGATCCCTCTCGTCACCTCTCTGGCAGGACTTCTGCCCGGTCTGTTCTCGGGTGCGATCATCACCGAGCAGGTATTTGGTCTTCCCGGTATCGGAAACGTTGCGTTTGACGCGATGCTTGTTGCAGATATCCCCTTCATAATGGGATACAATATGTTCTTGGCGCTTCTCAGCGTTATCGGCGTTCTTCTCGCCGACCTTATGTACGCTGTAGTTGACCCGAGAGTTAAGCTTGGTTAAGGAGGTGCGGTATGGAAAACAAAAAGATCACTTCCACCGAGATTGAAAACGAAAATCTCGAGGTAAAAGAAGAAACCGTAACTCACGAGCAGACCCTGAAGCTTATGTCCCCTATGCAGATGGTCATAAGAAGATTCTTCCGCTCCAAGCTCAGTATTATCGGTCTTATAATGGTTGTTTCTCTCTTCCTCTTCTGCTGGGTAGGTCCGCTGATCTACAATGTATCTCCCACCGAGATAGACAAGAGCGGTAAGGTTGAATACACCGAAAAATGGGTTGAATACACCGACGAAAACGGTGTCACCCACGGCTTCTGGCAGGTTATTGAAACTAATCTGACCGACAATATGCTCTCCGCCCCCTCTGCTGATCATCCCCTCGGAACAGACAAGACCGGTAAGGACGTGCTTGCACGACTTATGAACGGCGGTAAGATATCGCTGGGTATCAGCTTTATGGCGGTATTTATCGTCACCTTCCTCGGTATTATCTTCGGCGGCATCGCAGGCTACTTTGGCGGTGCTGTTGATAATATCATAATGAGAATATGCGATATTCTTATGTGTTTGCCCGGCTTCCCCATTCTGCTTATCGTCGGTACTATTATCGACGGTCTGCGCGAGGGCGGTATGACAATGTTCGACTATCAGTATAAGATCTACTGGCTTATGGGCTTCCTTACCCTTATCTCCTGGTCAGGTACTGCCCGACTTGTGCGCGGTCAGATCCTCTCTCTCAGAGAGCAGGAGTATATGGTTGCGGCAGAGGCTATGGGTTATTCCACAAGCAGAAAGATCTTCAAGCATCTTGTTCCTAACGTAATGCCTCAGCTTATTGTTTCTATGACATTAAGCCTTGGTAGTATGATTCTTTACGAGGCTTCCCTTTCCTACCTTGGTCTTGGCGCGCCCGAGCAGTACGCTGCATGGGGTACTATGATCAACGCGGCAAAGGATCCCGACATTCTTGCAAACTATTTCAACGTATGGGGCCCGCCCGGTATCTGTATTATTATTGCGGTGCTTGGCTTTAACTTCATCGGCGACGGACTGCGCGACGCCCTTGACCCCAAGATGAGGAGGTAATATATGAGCATATTTAATAAAAAAACCGAAAAAAGCTCTGACAAGCATTACCTTACCTCAAAGGAGATCAAGGAGATCGCCAAGGCTAACGCTAAGGTGATGAAGGAGCTTGAAAAGAAAAAGTACAGAAAGTGTGACGAGAGCGAATTCATCACCTCTATGGACGATGACAGAAATATTCTTGAAATTGAGGATCTGCACACCTACTTCTTTACCGATCAGGGTATCGTTAAGGCGGTAAACGGCGTTTCCTTCAATATTCCCAAGGGATCTACCGTTGGTATCGTTGGCGAGTCAGGCTGCGGTAAGTCGGTGACGAGTATGTCGATCATGCGTCTGCTTCAGGGACCTACGGGCCAGATCTACTCCGGCTCTATCCGCTTCAAGTCGGTTGACTACAAGCGCGACGAGCACGGCAATCCTATTCCCATCTTCAAGAGAAAGCCCAACGGCAAGATTCTCTTTGAGGACGCTCTTGACAAAAAGGGCAACGTAATTCTCAAGAAGGACGGCACTCCCAAGCGAGTTCCTGTTCAGGCAAGAAACGAGTCAGGCGCGCTACTCTTTGCCACCGAGGAAAAGGTGTACGATATTGCAGAGATGCCTATGAGCGAGATCCACAGGCTCAGAGGACGTCAGATCGCTATGATCTTCCAGGAGCCTATGACCTCACTGAACCCCGTATTTACCATTGGTAATCAGCTTGACGAGGTTGTGTTCATTCACACACCCGGAGCAACTCCCGAGATGGCAAAGGTGCGCTCGCTTGAGATGCTTGAGCTTGTGGGTATTGCAGCTCCCGAACGTGTTTACAACTCCTATCCCCACGAGCTGTCGGGCGGTATGCGACAGAGAGTAATGATCTCTATGGCGCTTGCCTGCGACCCCAGACTTATTATTGCTGACGAGCCCACCACGGCTCTTGACGTGACTATTCAGGCGCAGATCCTTGACCTGCTCCGTGATCTTAAGACGCGTATTGACGGCTCTATTATGCTGATTACTCACGACCTGGGTATTATTGCGGAAATGGCTGACTACGTTGTCGTTATGTATGCGGGAAGAATTATTGAGAGAGGTACCGTACAGGAGATCTTCCATAATCCCCTGCACCCCTACACCATCGGTCTGCAGAAGTCCAAGCCTACTATGGACTCTGACAGCGATACTCTATTCAACATCCCCGGCAACGTTCCTAACCCCGTTAATATGCCGAAGCACTGCTACTTCAAGGAGAGATGCTCTAAGTGCATCGGCAAATGTTCGGGCGATTATCCCTGTATGGTACAGGTAAGTCCTACGCACTACGTAGCCTGCCACCTGTACGGAGAGGAGGAAGCAAATGGCTGATAAGAAGAAAAAAGCGGCTATCGAGGCGCAGAATCTTGATCCCAAAATTCAAGAATACCTCGAAGAAGACGCAAAAAACAAGGCAGAATTTGCTGCTCAGCGCGAAGAGGACTTCAAGCAGCCCTATGATCCCGAATGTATTCTCGAGGTCAGACATATGCGTAAGACCTTCCCTCTGCAGAAATCGCTTCTCGGCAAGGTGGAGCGCGAGCTTGTGGCGGTTGACGACGTTTCCTTTAAGCTCAAGGCGGGCGAAACTCTCGGTATCGTTGGTGAGTCGGGTTGTGGTAAGACCACACTTGGCAGAGCTATTCTGAAGCTGCACCAGCCCACAGACGGTCGAATCATCTTTGACGGCGAGGATATTACCGACTTCAATACCAAGAAGATGCGCAAAAATCGCACCAAAATGCAGATAATCTTCCAGGACCCCTACTCCTCCCTTCCTCCCAGAAGCACGGTCGGTGATATTCTCTCCGAGCCCGTTCAGGTGCATAACATCGTGCCTAAGGATGAAGTAAAGGACTACGTTCTGAAGCTTATGGACAAGTGCGGTCTGCGTGACTACTACTTTGAGCGTTATCCTCACGAGTTCTCGGGCGGTCAGCGTCAGAGAATCTGTATCGCGAGAGCGCTTTCCGTAAATCCCAAGTTGGTTATCTGTGACGAGCCTGTTTCTGCACTTGATGTGTCCATTCAGGCGCAGATCATCAATCTGCTTAAGGATCTACAGAAGTCTATGAACCTGACCTACATATTCATTTCCCACGATCTGTCGGTCGTTAAGTTTATCTCTGATAAGATCGGCGTTATGTACCTCGGTTCTATGGTTGAATTCGGAAATAAGGAGGACATTTTCTCCAACCCCATTCACCCCTATACAAAGGCGCTGTTCTCTGCGATTCCCAATCCTAACCCCGACGTTAAGATGAACAGAATCGTGCTCGGCGGAGATATTCCCTCCCCTGCAAATCCTCCTTCGGGCTGTCGCTTCCACACCAGATGTCCTCATGCGACTGAAAAGTGTAAGTACGTGACTCCCACATACCGCGAGTATGAGGAAGGACACTTCGCGGCTTGTCATCTTTTGGAGGATGAAGCAAAATAAAATTTTTGGAGCAATAAAATGAGCGATAAGAAGAAAAAGAGAAAGGTCGTCTATTACGACGACGGAAGAACTATTGCCGATATGTCAAACCTCTACGGCAAGCCCTCTGACGAGGAAAAGCCGAAGAAAAATCAGTTTGACGGAGGCGAACCGAGCTACAAGGGCGACCCTTATGGCATCGGAGGCTACCGTCCCGGCAACACGCCAAAGGACTGGGCAAAGACCTATTGGAACACGGTGAAAACTATGTTCCTCCCTATGCTCGCCACTCTCGGCATCATAGCCGTCTCCTTTCTGATTCTTTGGATCTTGCTTGAAATTGCTTCGTGAATATAATAAAAAACGGCAGAGAGAAATCTCTGCCGTTTTTTATTTGTACCAGCTTGGTATCGGATCATTCATATTATCATACCAGGACAAAATATCATTTGCCTGGTTGATCATTACTTTAATTTCGCCCTCACCAAAAGGAATTGCCCAAGGAAGTGAGGATAGTGTATTACTGCTGATATACAATGCAAGAAGCTCCCAAAAGGCAAAAGAAACGTTATTATCAAAGTAGCCGTTTACCATTCCCTTTGCAAACAGAGGCATAGCCTGCGCGCACCAAACGATGCGGTTAAACTCCTCCCACGGATCACCAAAATCGTTTCTATTAAAATCAATTATATATAGCTTTCTATCAACACCAATCATCATATTTCCAACGTGATAGTCTCCGTGCTGATATGTTTGAGGTCTATCCGTCAATAAATGTCTGTGGGTATTAATGTAATCAATAAACAGCTGACCATTATCATATTTTAAAGTGCACTCTGCATAGGCTTTGATCTTTCTGTCAATTTTGCGATTAAAAAACTCTGCCCAATCCTCTATCTCATCGGGAGCGGGAATATTATGAATTTTCTTCAAAATTTGTCCCGCCTCAAAACCGTAGCTATATTGCTCGTCACAAGATAAAGTCGCCGCTTTGGATTCAACATTAACACCGTCGATCCAGCTTTGGATAGAATAAACGCCTTCATCACAAATGCCAAATTCTAAAGGAAAACACATAGGCACGCCAAGCTTTGCCACTTGATTCATTAGGTCAAATTCACTTTTCTTTCGCTCGTACTGATCTATGGGTGAGATGCGTAGTAGGAATTTTCTCCCCTCTTTGTCATTGACGCAATACTTTTTGTCACCCGACCAGCCCTTTTCTATTTTTACTTTGCTAACTATTCTATCAAATAAGTTCATCATTCTGCGCTCTATTATTTATAAAAGTATCCGCGTCCTTTCTTGATTTAAAAATCACAATTCGCTTATTCTGCCCGTGTTTTTCTAACAGATTATAAATTTCTGGCAATTTGCTTTCCCTGAACTTCAAAATTTCTTTTTCAAATTTCGGGTCAAGCTCTGTGGCTATCCAAGGCATATCATATCTACCTTTGCCAAGTCTTTCTATCGCTCCCGCAAGGCAAACCTCGGTCGGCAGATCAAAGAGAAAAACGGTATCACACTCACGAAGCCTCATCTCAATCGTCCTGCTGTAATTACCGTCAATTATCCACTCGTCCTCAGCAAAATTCTCACGCATACGAGTGTCAAATTCCTCTCTCGGTATATGTGTCCTGTCCGGCTTATGCCATATGGCGTCAAGATAATACAGCGGCAAGCTTGTCACCATGCTTAGCTTTTCCGCGAAGGTGGTCTTTCCCGATCCCGGGCAACCGATTACTATAACTTTTTTCATTTTTCTCTTAAATTTGTATTCTAATTCTCTAATCAAAATTTATTCTTTCAATACAACTAATCGCACGTTTTCGAACATATCGATGAGCATCATTTGACAACGTCTGAAGAAGAAAAAGATAATTCTCAGGCTTTCTTCTATATATAAGTTCGGCTAATTGCCATCTTGTTTCGTATAAAGGATGTTTAATTCCACCTGATACGATATATTGAAGTTGTTTTTCAGAGCTATCACTTTCTATAAATTCTAATACATGTTCCGCTTCGTTATCTAACGCCATAATAGTAAGTAGATCATCAATATGCTCGTTATCAATATATTCGTTTTTTACAATTAATTCAGCGTATGCCAACAAATCTGAAAAGAACGGAAAATCATCTTCAAAGTTTCCCATCAACTGCGACAATCCGTTAACCGCATATTCTTCGTATGAAATCGGGAGCCAGTTCCAAAATTGTATCAATAAACCGTTCATAATAATCTCCTTAAATTTCTTATTTGCTTTTATGTTATCACATGCTAAATAAATTGTCAAGTTTTTTAGTTCTTGTTATCTGACTTTTCATCCCTATCCGCAAGGCATTACTGTGCTTCAAACAAGCCGAGGCAAGATTTGCGGAGCAAAGCTTGGGAGTGGCGAAGCGGAGCAAGCAACAGCTTTCGGAGAAAGCAACTCGCCGCAGTTTATTCGTCTGCCGCGCGAATTGTACAGACTTCGGTATAAGCGGCAGGCGAAACACCTACAAAAAAGTACAGTAATACAACATAAAACTATCTTGGATTATTTAGTTGCAAAGCAACAAAAAAAAACACCTGCGTAGATTTGTCCGTGCTTGCACGAGTAAATATACGTAGGTGTTTTTTATTAATCCCCTCTTAATCCAAGGCTAAATAATATGATATTACATTGAAAAAGTCATCAGCATCTGCTGCAAGCCAAGAAGCATATCCTTGGATCATTCCATCCTCGTCATATTTGTAGTGCGATGATCCTATTCTGGAAATGACGTCGTATTCTCCGTTATCAAACATAAAAAGTATACAAAGGCCACTAGGTAAAATTAAACTTCCAAGGTGATTTCTCATGGAAATATCCTCTACATCATCCATCAACTCAGCAGCATAAGAAACATCTATTTCCTTTATAACCTTACAAGTGTTTAATTCAAAATTATCACCGTTTGGAGAAACAACTATTTTGATCTCAGTTACATGAGTATAGTCCTTTTCAAACTCCCAATAATATGTTTCTTCTCTTTCACATCCAAATAGCGCAAAAACTAAGCAACATATCAGTATTAATGATAGTACTAAAGATATTGTTTTTTTCATAAGAACTTACCTCCTTTTTATTTTATGATATCACATAAAGAATTACTTGTCAAGTTTCTTCGTCATCTAGTTTTTTTCTGCACCTTTGGGGTAGCGGTGGTGTGCCGCATACGAGCTGGGGCGAGGTTTTCGTAAGAAAAGCTCGGAGATGGCTGCCGACGGCAGACGTCAGCGCACTTGTGCGCTACCACAGCAAAGTATCTTCGCATTTTGCGCGAACGTGCGGCTTCGAGGAAAGCAAAATGCGAATCATCGGCACACACTCATCACACCTATTATGCCCTATTCCACATAATACCTTGGATTTTTTAGCCACCTATGTGGCACAAAAGCACCATTGTAGATTTCTCTGTGCTTGCACAAGAAAAGATACATAGGTGCTTTTGTTAAATTCAAGTATTAAAGGTATTAAAGACTCTCTTTATTTTCGCTCATAGAAAACAAAAAGCCTCGCTTTCGCGAGACTCCATATTACTTCTAGCACTTTTTCAAATGCCCATTAAAAACCGAACAAAGGATATAGAAACGAAGCTCAAGGAAATGTGCGAACTTGTTTTCTGTTGAGATTGTTTATACAAGACAACAGTTCAAGCCCTCGGTCTATTAGTATCGTTCAGCTGAACACATTACTGTGCTTACACCTACGACCTATCAAACTCGTAGTCTACAAGTGACCTTACTCATTTTAAATGATGGGATATCTCATCTTGAGGCATGTTTCACGCTTAGATGCCTTCAGCGTTTATCACTCCCGTACGCGGCTACCCAGCTATGCCCTTGGCAGGACAACTGATGCACCGGAGGTACGTCCGACCCGGTCCTCTCGTACTAAGGTCAGCTCCTCTCAAATATCCAACGCCCACGACAGATAGGGACCGAACTGTCTCACGACG
>JAFWXZ010000010.1 GCA_017522795.1 Clostridia bacterium
AAGAGAGAGATCTCTATTGACGAGCCATTAAGCGTGGATTGGGATGGAAACGAGCTTTTGCTTTCTGATATTCTCGGCAGTGATGCTGACGTTGTAACGAAGGATATGGAGGAGGATGAGGAACGAAGAATTCTTCGTGAGGCTGTATCTGATCTTTGTGACAGGGAGAGAATAATTGTGGAATTAAGATTCGGGCTGTCAGGAGGCAGAGAATTGACACAGAAGGAGGTAGCTGATGCTTTGGGGATCAGTCAGAGCTATATTTCTCGTCTTGAAAAGAAGATTATGAGCCGATTACGTAAAAAAATAGAAGAAAAGATATAATTTTTTTGAAAAAAGTATTGCAAAAATTAAAATTATGTGATATAATAAGCCGTATTAAAATGACTATAGTGTAAAAGAGGTGTTAAAATGAAGGCAGGATTACATCCCGAATACAAAGAGGCTACCATTAAGTGTGCATGTGGCGCTACCGTTCAGACTCACTCCGTAAAGGGCGATATGAACGTGGAAATTTGCTCCAAGTGCCATCCTTTCTATACAGGTAAGCAGAAGTTTGTTGACGCAGGCGGACGTCTTGATAAGTTCAAGAAGCGTCTTGCAGCTGCACAGAACAACAAGTAATCTATGTATCATAAAAGAGCGCTCGGATATTTCCGTCGCTCTTTTTGTTTCATTAAGGGGTTATTAAAGGATTTATTTATGAAGGATTCAGATATTGTTAAAAGCGACGCCATTCTGGTGGGCATTGCCGAGCGAGGCAGCGACGTTCCTGAGTGTGATAGTTCTCTTGACGAGCTTGAGAGGCTGCTTGATACTGCCGGAGGCAGAGCATTTGCCAGAGTGATTCAGGTGAAGGATAGCTTTGATCCCCGCACCTGTATAGGTAGCGGAAAGGTTAAGGAGATAGCCGAGCTTTGTACCAATAACGAAATTGAGCTGGTTATTTTTGACTTTGAGCTGACTCCTGCACAGATACGTAATCTGGAGGGAGATATCGGTGGCGACGTTCGCGTTATCGACAGAAGCATGCTTATTCTTGATATATTTGCGCTTCACGCGACCAGTGGTGAGGGAAAGCTTCAGGTTGAGCTTGCTCAACTTCGATACAGTGCGCCCAGACTTATGGGACACGGCACCGAGCTATCCCGTCTTGGCGGTGGTATAGGTACTCGCGGCCCCGGTGAGACAAAGCTGGAGAGCGATCGCCGTCATATGAAGGAAAAGGTTATTGCTCTTGAAAAACGAATTGCTGAGATGGAGCATAACAGAGCGGTAATGCGCGCTCAGCGTGACAGAAGCGGTTTGCCGAAAATTGCTCTCGTCGGATATACAAACGCGGGGAAGTCTACACTTCTTAACGCCTTGACGGGCGCGGGAGTTCTCTCCGAGGACAAGCTTTTTGCAACTCTTGATCCCACTACGAGAAAGCTTGAATTGCCCTGTGGCGAGAGTGTTCTCCTTACAGATACTGTCGGATTTATCAGAAAGCTGCCCCATCATCTTGTAAAGGCGTTCAAGTCTACTCTTGACGAGGTTGTGTACGCGGATATTCTCCTTATTATTTCCGACGTCACCGATCCCGAGGTGGCAGAGCATATTGAGGTGACGCGCGCTGTCATCGAGGAGCTTGGCGCATCTGATAAGCCTGTTATCTACGTTTATAATAAGTGCGATATGCTTGACGGCGGAGTTCCTGCACCAGAGGGTGATAATACGGTTGCAATATCGGGTGTGACAGGTCAGGGAATTGACAGACTCCTTGAGGTGATCGAGGAGGAAATTCACAGATTCAAGAAAAAATACAGCCTGCTTATTCCTTACTCAAATCAGTCGGCAGTAAGCGCGCTTTACAACAGCTACACAGTTCTTGAGGTCAATTACGTTGACGAGGGAATTGCGGTTGACGTTATTCTTGACGAGCGTGGCAGAGGAGTTTACGGTAAGTATATTACTTCCGTTTGATAAATAATTATGGATAGCTATATTACTGTAAAAAAATCCTCGCATTTTGAATACGAGGACAGAAAATCGGTATTTATCGGCCAGGCTATGCCTGTTAGCACGGAGGCGGATGCTATTGCCTTCGTTGATTCGGTGAAAAAGCATTATCCCGATGCCCGACACCACGTTTATGCATACGTGCTGAGGGAAAACTCGGCTATGCGCTTTACCGACGACCACGAGCCCGCGGGAACTGCGGGTATGCCCGTGCTTGACGTTATCCGTAAGAACGGGTGCACAGACATGGTCATCGTTGTGACAAGATATTTTGGCGGAACGTTGCTTGGCACGGGAGGTCTCGTGCGCGCATATACCTCTGCGGCGCTCGGAGCGCTTGAATCTGCCGAAATAATCAGATACGATATTTATACAAGCCTTGAGATTTCGGTCAATTACTCGGATTACGGTAAAATTACGTCAATTCTCACCGACCACGGATTTCGCACTGAGGACACCGCCTACGATATGGGCGTCTGTGTTTTGGGAAGGATAATTAAGTCCGAGCTTAACGGTCTTATGAGTGCTATTACTGAGGCAACGGCGGGCAGAGCAGAGATGAAAATTCTTGCTGAGGAATTCGGTTGTTGATTTTTTTAAAAATAAAAAGTGTTTTTTATAAAACATTCGTATATTAAAGTGAATTTTGGAAAAGGGAGGTGTTCTTTTGATCAGTAAAGAAACAATTGAGCAGGTTTTGATGCGAAATGATATTGAAACGCTTATCGGAAGCTACGTTTCGCTAAAAAGAGCAGGCTCAAATTTACGCGGTCTATGTCCCTTCCATAGTGAGAAAACTCCGTCTTTTACCGTTTATCCCGCCGATAACAGCTTTTACTGCTTCGGCTGCGGTGCAGGCGGTGACGCTATTACCTTTATTCGCAAACGCGAGAACCTCGATTATCCCGATGCGGTTGAATTTCTTGCTCAAAGAGCGGGAATAACTATTGTTAGAGATGAGCGCGGTCCTATACAGAATACGCCAAAGTTCGACAGAAATAAAATGTTCAGGATGAACGTTGACGCTGCCAAGTACTTTAACAGATGTCTTTTCGCCGATAATCCCGAGGCTAAGGCAGCTCTGGCTTACTTCACTGATAAGCGCGGGCTTTCGGTGGCTACTATAAAGCACTTTGGTCTTGGCTTTGCTCCCAACAGCTTTGACGAGTTCTCAAAATATATGCTTGCAAAGGGATATACATACGAGGAGCTCGTGGCGGGCTTCCTTTGCGGCAAGAGTGAAAAGGGAAAATATTACGATGCGTTCAGAAATCGCATAATGTTCCCGATTATCGACGTTTCTGGCAACGTGATCGCCTTTGGCGGTCGAGTTATGGATGACTCTAAGCCTAAGTACAAAAACTCCTCGGATACTCCTGTATTTAAGAAGTCGAGAAATCTCTTTGCTCTTAATTTTGCGCGTCATCACTGTGCAGAGTCGCTGATTCTCTGCGAGGGATATATGGACGTTATCGCAATGCATGCGGCAGGATTTGAGAATGCCGTTGCAACGCTTGGTACTGCGATCACCTCCGAGCAGGCGAGAATGATGAGCAGATATACCAAGAAGGTCATTATCTCCTACGACGCTGATGAGGCGGGACAGAAGGCAGCGATGCGCGCTGTCAAGATGCTTACCGAGGTGGGACTTGACGTTACGATACTGAGAGTTCCTGGGGCAAAGGATCCTGACGAGTATATCAAAAAGTTTGGAGCGGACAAGTTCCGTCAGGTGCTTTCTCAGTCGAAATCAAAGTTTGATTACAACCTTGATATTATACTTTCAAGGTATGATATAAATCTTCCGCAGGATAAGATAAAGGCGCTTCAGGAAAGTGAAAAGCTGATTTCAGAAACTTATTCCTCGGCAGAACGTGATATTTATATACAAAACATATCAAAGCTGTTCGGCGTTGATAAGAATAGTGTAAAGGACGACGTCGAAAGAATGATATCTAAGGCAAATGCCGCCCGCCGCAAGGAGGAGTCAAATAAGGTCAAGCAGGATGCGATCGGTTATTCCGACCGAGTTAATCCCGACTTTATAAAAGCTCCCGCTGTTGCAAAAAACGAGGAGGCGCTCCTTGGTTTACTTCTTATGTATCCCGAGCATAGAAAGCGCGTCTTTGATGGCTCGCTCGTCACTGCTGATGATTTTATCACCGATCTAAACCGTAGAATATTTGAGTATTTAAAGAATGCGTATATTAACGGTGATGACTCGCATCACGATATTGATGCGGTGTTTACTCCCGACGAGCATGGCAGAATTACTAAAATGAAGCTTTCGCGTATGGAGCTTAGTGAAAACGGTGAGCAGGTTCTCACCGATAGTATCGAGAGGCTCAGACGCTCGGTTTCGAAGAAGAATAATGAAAAAAACAGCTCACTCGATAAATTAGCGCAGATGATTGAGCAGAAAAGAAAAACTTAACGTAGATTAAAAAAGCGAGGTTTAAATATGAGCAGAGACAAGATTGACGTAAACGAATATATCGATTCCACAGGCGACGGTATTGGTAATTCGGACATTATGAAGGCACTTGAGGATATCGATTACGATATTACTCAGAAGGACATTGACTCCGCTACTCCCGACGAGCTTGAAACCGACGAGCTTAAGGAGATAGAGCAGGACGCGAGAAACTTTGACTCTACCGAGAATATGGACAAGTACTTCTCCCAGGAGGGACTTGCCATTGACGATCCCGTTCGTATGTATCTTAAGGAGATCGGTAAGATTCCGCTTCTCACTCCCGAGCGCGAGACCTATCTTGCAGAGCAGATCTCTCTTGGCAATAAGCAGGCAAAGGATGAGCTTATCGAGGCAAACCTTCGTCTTGTTGTATCTATTGCAAAGCGTCACGTTGGTAAGGGTATGTACTTCCTTGATCTTATCCAGGAGGGTAATCTCGGTCTTATCAAGGCAGTAGAGAAGTTTGATCACAGCAAGGGATATAAGTTCTCTACTTATGCAACCTGGTGGATCCGTCAGGCAATTACCAGAGCGATTGCAGATCAGGCGAGAACTATCAGAATTCCCGTTCATATGGTTGAAACCATACATAAGGTTTCGAGAACCACACGCCAGCTTCTCCAGGAGCTTGGCAGAGAGCCTACCACCGACGAGGTTGCAGAGGCACTCAGTATGACTGCGGATAAGGTTCGTGAGATTATGAAGATCGCCCAGGACCCCGTTTCGCTTGAAACTCCTATCGGCGAGGAGGAGGATAGCCACCTTGGTGACTTCGTTGAGGACAACGATTCTCCCGCTCCCTCCGATAGCGCATCCTACTCGCTTCTTCGCGAGCAGCTTTGCAACATCCTTCACACCCTCACTCCCCGTGAGGAGCAGGTTATCAAGCTTCGCTTCGGTCTTGAGGACGGCAGACCTCGCACTCTTGAGGAGGTCGGCAAGAAGTTTGAGATCACAAGAGAGCGTATCAGACAGATCGAGGCAAAGGCGCTTCGTAAGCTGAGACACCCCTCCAGATCCAAGACTCTTAAAGACTATTTGTCTAATTAATAATAATTTTAGAGAGGCTGTCTTTGTTAGACAGCCTCTCACTTTTAGCTTTCCATTTGTTTTCCAAGAAACATTCCTGCCGTCTGTACAAGCTTGGATTCTATTTCATCAGATATTTTATTGCTCGTAGGCATATCGTATTGCCAGGCTGATACCACGCAGCCAACGAGATCGCCCTCGCTTAAAATAGGCATAGCACAGTTTACGTAGTGCGATCCACCGTCGTTAATAATAGATATAGGCTCTTTCCCGGGGCCTCTGACGTATAATGAGCGTGATTCAACAATCTCCTCAAGGCCCCTTGAGATCTTTCTCTCAAGATAATCTCTCTTTGATGCGCCCGAAACGGCAATAACGGCATCTCTGTCGCAAATGAAGATAGGAGAGGAGGAGGTCTTTTGCAGAGTGTCCGCATAGTCGGTGGCAAAGCCCTGCATCTCGCCAATAGGGGAGTATTTTTTGAAGATTACCTCACCCTCGCGGTCGGTGTAAATTTCAAGCGGATCTCCTTCCTTGATCCTCATAGTGCGTCTTATTTCTTTGGGAATAACTACTCGTCCAAGATCGTCGATTCGACGAACAATTCCGGTTGCTTTCATATATATACAAAAATCTCCTTTTATTTTAGGTGTGATGTTAGTATTTGTAAATAAAGGGGATTTATACTTTTGTACGATATTATCTTTTCCAAAACTATCAGTTTCTATTATTTAATTAAAAAAGTCGAGCTATAAACTCGACTTTTTGTTATTTATTGAATTTTCACGCTATCAACCCTTGACGATTTTACAAAGCTGATATAATTGTCGCCACGGTTTACGGTCAGCTTATCGCCACCGAGGGAATAAAAGGTCATAATGCCACCCGACGTAGCAGTCCATTTTATCTCAGAATAAGTGCCGTTCGTTATGTAATAACCCGAGCCGCTGCCTATTGTATCCATAACCATCTGATTGCATGTGGCATTATCATAAGTTATAGAATCGGCAAATAAAACAAAGCAGTTTGTAAAAACAACCGTATTTCCATTAAGTGAATCGATCATCTCGCTTCCGTTTTTATATACAACGTAGCTCGCTGTTTCTTCGTCATATCGAAGATCGGTAATCGAATTTGTCGAATGCTCGATACGCACAACCGATGCAACCTGCTCGGCATATACAATCTTTTCAGCGCCAAAGTCGGTATGGTTATAGGGAAGTGGTGAAGTGATGCTCGTGTCTTTTTCAATGCCTGCATTTTCAAGTCCGCTTGCAAGCAGGTCGGGGTTGGTGTACACGTTGCTCATATACTCGGTGTAGTGGTATCCCTGGCTCTTCGATAGGTCAAGCTCCATACCCGTGGTGTCGCACTTATTGTATAGCGTAGTGTCGTCACTTCCCAGAGAAATTACAGCAGCACCGAAATACTTTGCTATATTTGAAATGTATCCGCGCGTATTGGTAATCGAGCCTATCTTCCATAGATTTTCCGTCCTTGAAAGAAATGCCAGAAGCCTTGTGCCATCGTTTTCGGTTGGTATTTCGCATAGCATATCCGCGTATGATATTCCGTAGGCAGGTAGCTCTGCATTCATAACGAAAGCAAGGCTTGTCGCGCCTGCCAGCTCAGCGCTAACCTCAAGTCCTGTAATTCTATCTGTGTACTCGGGTATGTAGATCTCGGGCTCCTCTGGCAGTTGCTCCTGTTCGGTATCTTCTTCCTTATTTTCTCCCTCAGTATCTTCGGCAGGCTGCTCCGGATTCTGTGCGATATTCCCGTCCTTTTCGTCTTCTTTTTCAGCCTGCCAACCGTCAACGGTGAAGCCAAAGGTGCAGGCAAGTATGATTGCGGTTAGAAAAAAAGCAATCGACCTTACGGGATTGCTCAGTGTGTTTTTATTCATTTTTTACCTCCTTGCGCGCAGTAGATCTGCGCGCACGCTTATACTCAAAAATTAGTCCTTGTCGTTTGCACGAAGCCAAGCCTCAGCGAACTCAAACGCCTCAGCAAGTCCGTTTGTAATCTTCTGCTTCTCGGGCTTCTTTGTAGCGCTCTCAAGCAGCTGCACCATAATGGTGCCCGGGACGTTGTGATCTCCCTTGGGGGATTTCTTGTCCGACATGATCATCATATAGACGTAATACTTTTCCGACAGATCGCCGTAGAAAATATCGTCTCCTTGGCGCACGATAGGTTTGCCCTTATACTCGACAAACTCGTTTTCGTTTACGCCTTCAAATTTTAACATAGGTATGTACTCCTTTCATAATATTTGAAAATGACGGCGGCTTGTCCACTTCAACACTATGATATCAAAGCTGGTTCTTGCTGTAAATAGCTTCGACAAAGGTTGCACTGTGGACATTTCGCACAAAAGGTCAATCCTTTACATAAGGCGTGAAGGTTAGGGAAAAACGCCCTGAATTCGCATTTTTAAGCGTTAATCCGAAGACCGCGTCTGCCTTATTTGACAGCTCCTTTTGCCTTTTTACCTCGTCGCCAAGCTCTCTGTAAGCAGAGGGCTTTGTAATTACGGGGAAGTCCGACATTTTCTTGATTCTTTTCAGTAGTGACCGACCGACAGAGTCCATAGCGAGAACCTGAGTGTAAGAGGGAAGCGATCTTACGTCGGAGGAGGTGACGCCGAAGTAAGTATTCCATATCGCCCTCTTGATTCTCGTCTTAGTGTACTTTTTCGTTTCAGCCAAAGACGTCAAAGAGGAAATGCTTGTTGCTTCTGCGCTCATATCGCAGAGGCGATTATATAAACCGCCCGCGGCATCGTGATAGTCTACGTTTGCCGTAGGAGAATTTAATCTGAATGATGAAATTATACTGAGGTCAAGCCTTGAAATATCCGAGGGCATCTTGCCGCTATCTATAGCATTAAGATATACCGCTCTTGCATTTATTGGCACATAATCAAGGGCAGAAAGGTTATTATCGGCTAATTCCTCGCGAATTGCGGTTGCGCTCTGAAACTCTGCCATAGGGTTGATTATATCGTGATAGCCCGATCCCTCGCGGCGAAGCGTCAAAGGTGTCAGGTCGATACCCTCGGCAGAAATTGCCTTGATATACTCGATGCCGAGAATATTGTTTGGGGTGAAGAAATCACGCGTAATTTCTTTTCCGTATACCTTTGAAAGCGCTATCTGACACAGCTCGGGATAGCCGCATTCCTTGTACTCGGGATCGCCCGTGAGAGCCTCAAGTGTCAGCGAATATTCGTCGGATGACATTGCAGATGCGATATTCGATATCTCGCTTATATCACCGCTCTCGCTACCGAAAACCAGATAATCGACAATGCCAATTTCCTTGATAATTCTGACGCCGCTTTTAGCAAAGAACTCTGCGCTTGACATACAGAAAGGAAAGGGAAGCTCAAGTACAAGATTTACACCGCATTCCACGGCAGCCTCAGCGCGTATGGTCTTATCGCATACGGCGGGCTCGGCGCGCTGAGTAAAATTTCCGCTCATAATAGCAATTACAGCCGTATCCTCGCCAAGACGGCGCCTTAACTCTTTTATCTGGTACTCGTGGCCAGAGTGAAAGGGATTGTATTCCGAAATAATGGCTGCAACCTTCATTATGAGCTCCTTTCATTGATTTTTTTATAAAACCGACTTGATAATTTTATTTTGATAATGTATAATATCTCTGTAATAAAAAAACACAGGGAGAAATAAAGATGAAAGTTTTAGTAATCAACGCGGGCTCAAGCTCGCTTAAATACCAGCTTCTCGATACAGAGAGTGAGGCCGTGCTTGCAAAGGGAAATTGCGAGAGAATCGGAATTGACGGCTCGCGAATTATTCACAAGACTACCGGAAAGGGCGAATACGTTAAGGAAACGGCGCTTCCCGATCACTCTGCAGCGATGAAGCTGCTTGTTGACACACTCGTTGACGGCGAGGTTGGTTGCATCGCATCCGTTGATGAGATCGAGGCTGTCGGACACAGAGTTGTTCACGGCGGTCAGTATTTTGCTGATTCGGTACTTCTGTCTGACGAGGTGCTCGAGGCGGTAGAGAAGTGCATCGTTTTCGCGCCGCTGCATAATCCCGCTCACATTATGGGAATCAAGGGATGCCTGGCCGCTATGCCCGACACTCCTCAGGTGCTTGTATTTGATACCGCTTTCCATCAGACTATGTCGAAGGAGGTTTATACCTACGGTATTTCCTACGATATGTACGAGGAATATGGAATCCGTCGATACGGTATGCACGGCACGTCTCATAGATTTGTAAGCGGCGAGATGATCAAAATTATGGGCGGAGATGCCGAGGGCAAGAAGATTATCACCTGCCATATCGGAAACGGCTCGTCCATTTCTGCGGTTAAGGACGGCAAGTGCGTTGATACTTCTATGGGCTTCACGCCTCTCGATGGTATTCTTATGGGAACAAGATGCGGTTCTATCGATCCCGCTATCGTGCCCTTTATTATGGAGAAAAAGGGCTTCACTGCTAAGGAAATGGATAACTATATGAATAAGCAGTGCGGCTTTGCAGGTATATCGGGCGTTGGTTCTGACTCCCGCGACGTTGAACGTGCTATGAAAGAGGGCAATGAGCGCGCAAAGCTCACCTTTGATATGCTTTGCTACCAGATAAAGAAGTATATCGGCGCTTATTCTGCCGCAATGGGTGGCCTCGATGCCATCGTATTTACTGCAGGAATCGGCGAGCATACTCCTTATATCAGAGAAAATGCACTTGCAGGTCTTGAGTATCTTGGAGTTAAGCTTGACAAGGAGAGAAATATCTTCGGTCATTCCTCCGATCCCGTAAAGCTTTCTGCAGACGATTCGAGAGTTCTCGTGTATATGATCCCCACAAACGAGGAGCTTGTAATCGCAAGAGATACTGCAAGACTCGTTTCAGAGAGAAAATAATCATTTTATAAGGCACGCACAAAGCGTGCCTTTCTTTATATAATAGCACAAATATAAAAATAAGTCAATAAATGGCAGAAAATTATGTGTCTTTTTCAAGAATATTGACGATTTCCGTAAGGGTTGATCCGAATATTTGGTCTATAACCTTGAAATTCATAGCTTCGCCGTATATTTTTTCAAGCCTGAAATGAAGGTCTGAAGCAATGACAAACCATCGCTTCGCTTCGTCAAGAGAATCTTGCCATAGCCGCCTTGCCTTCTTTATTCGTTCTGTTTCAAGAGTTGGGAGCGAAATAAACTCATCGGCATTTATCTCACCCTCTGTATCGCGGTCGATAACAAGACTTGCCTCAGGAATATATATTGCATCAGTTGCCGACTGATCAAGCGCGCAGGGGAAATGGGTAAAACCTATATTTTTGCTCTCAAGTATGTTTTTGCAAACTGATAAAAACAGTGAACCAGAGACTTCGTCACCGCAGACCTTTATATGCTCACCTTGGATTTTTGAAAGTGTATCAAGTCGCCACGAGCCTTGCTTTCCAAAAGAGGAAATTAGTCTTGTTTTTATTTTGCTCTCGGAAATTAAAATATTTTTAAATATCAATTCTGCCGTGATTTTTGCTCTTGTTTTATCAAAATTTGTCTTGTGTGCATTTAATATTAAATCATACGCGTTACCCGCTAACGACAGATAAGAATAGGCTGTTTTATATGCCAGAGACTTCTCATTGGAAATATCAAGAATCTCTTTTTTTCTCGCGGTAAGCCAGCTTGTATCCCACCCATGTCCTAAATTTATGATCTCGTCTATCGCCCCTGGTATAACTGCATCTCGCTCGTGGGGAGCAGTGCCGTCAAGAATTGCGATTTTTTTGTTGCCAAATTTTGCAATTACGCCGTCGAGTGAATCGGGATCTGACGAGCAATATATCTCTTCAATTACGCATTCGCGTTCATGAAGAAAGGTCGAAGCCTTTTTCATAAAGCTGCTTTTTCCCGTTCCAGGACCGCCCTTCAAAACATAAATTCTATCATAATCATCCGATGAAAAGACTCTGTCAAAATAGCTTTTAAAACCCCTGTATGTGTTTGCCGCGGCAAAGTATTTAGCTATGATGCATGTTGTGTTTTTATTCATTAATCCGCCTCCTTTACTTTTATATATTATTCTTTTTTTAAAAAACTGACATTTGGCAACTTGACATTTGCCTTATTTATATTGTATAATTATATGTTGAAGGAGAATACGCTTATGAAAATAATAGGACTGTGCGGTGGTAGCGGCAGTGGAAAGGGTAGCGTCTGTGACGTTTTTCGCAGATTCGGAATCCCATCCATCGATACTGACGCTGTATATCACGAATTGACATCCGCAAATGGCGAATGCCTTGCCGCGCTTGCAAAGGAGTTTGGTAGCGAAATAATTTCAGAGCGCGGTTCTCTTGACCGCAAAAAGCTTGGGGCTATAGTTTTTTGCGGGGAGAATTCGGAGGAGAAATTAGATAAGCTTAACAAGCTTTCTCATAAATTTATTCTCGATGAAACAAGACGCAGACTTGATACGTACAGTCAGCTTGACGCTCCTATGGCAATCGTTGACGCTCCGCTTTTGTTTGAATCGGGCTTTGACGGCGAGTGTGATCTTCTTATCTGTGTGATAGCAGACAGGGAGACGAGAATAGCCAGAATTATGGCGCGCGATAATATTTCGCGTGAGTCTGCAGAGCAGAGAATTGCCTCGCAGATGTCGGATGAGGACATCATTTCCAGATGCAATTTCGTTATTTATAATAATTCTGATCTTGATTCACTGACGGATCAGATTATACGCATTATTGATGAAATAAATAAAAACTTTTGAAAGGTGATAAATAAAATGAGTGAAAAGACAATAGGTCAGGAAATGCTTGAAAAGCTTTCCTACAAGAAAAAGAATATTTACGAGGA
>JAFWXZ010000011.1 GCA_017522795.1 Clostridia bacterium
AAGGGCGGCAGGCGTGGATATTGCGGCGGCTGCCTGGGCGCATAACGTGCCCGAGATCGCAAGCTTTATGGAGAAAAACTGCGAGTATTTCTGCAGAAGTGTGGAGGAACTGCGTGGAGTTCTGTTCGACTGACGTCGATCAAAAGCAACTGATTCGTTAAATTGTATGATGCCTTCTCTTCAAGGAGAAGAAAAAAAGCGGTAAAGTGCCACTTTTTGTGACTAAATCACGGTTTTATTTTCCTTTTTTATGATAAACTAAAGAAAAAAGAGGAGAAAACGATGAAAAAATTACTAGCAACTATTATATTGACCTTTATGATTTCGGGCGCTTTGGTGGGTTGTGTACCCTCCGGAAGCCAGGAAAACAATAAGGATAACGGCATAACCGGCGGCGAAAGCACAGACGGCAAGGGCGACAGCGGTGATAATAATACCGAGAACGGTGGCAATAGCTCCACCGAGGGCGGTGAAAACACCGAAAACGGTGGCAACAGCTCCACCGAGAGTGGTGAAAGCACCGAGAACGGCGGCAATAGCTCCACCGAGGGTGGCGAAAGCACCGAGAACGGTGGCAACAGCTCCACCGGTGGCGGTGAAAACACCGAAAACGGTGGCAATAGCTCCACCGAGGGTGGCGAAAGCACCGAGAACGGTGGCAACAGCTCCACCGGTGGCGGTGAAAACACCGAAAACGGTGGCAATAGCTCCACCGAGGGTGGCGAAAACACCGAAAACGGCGGCAATAATGAGGGAAAAGAGGAAAATACTCCCACTCCCACAGTTGGAACCGAGGTAGGAAACCTATTTGCCTCGATCACGCTGGAAAGACTTGACGGCGGTACCGTCAGCCCCGACGACTATCGCGGAAAAATAGTTATACTCAACATCTGGGCAACAAGATGTCCGCCCTGCAAGGCAGAGCTGCCCGATTTCAACAGAATTGCGAGCGAGTACGCTGACGAGGTGGTTATTATTGCCGCCCACGATTATTACGGAAAAGCGGGAGCTCCCGACTACGTTGCCGAGAACTTCCCCGACACGAAGATAATATTCGCCTACGACACCATTTACGGTGATGCATACAATGCAGCAGGTGGCGACGGATATATTCCCTTCACAGCGATACTTGACCAAAGCGGAGTTATCGTATACTCCGACTCGGGTATGCTGAGCTATGATCAGCTTGACAAAATGCTTGGCGATTTGCTAAGCGAATAATACAAAAAAACCTCTCCGGAAGGAGAGGTTTTTTTGTATTATTCAAAGAAAAAGCTCTTATTTTGCTGAAAATTACGGTAAAATCAGGAAATAGTTCTGATCATATTGGAGTCGGCGATCTCAACGTAAAGATTGGGATCGAAGTCCACGAGAAGCTCGCGGAAGAACTCGCAGATATGCTGCTCGGTGAAGTAGTGGCCCGCCTCAATAAGATTGATGCCCATTTCAGCGGCCTCCTCCATCACGTTATAGCCGATTCTGCCCGAGATATAAGTATCGGCACCAGCCTCGATAGCCGCCTTTACATAGCCCTTTCCGTCACCGCCAACGATGGCAACACGGTGAACGTCGCTGTATCCGTCAGCATATCTGATAACGTCCGAGCCGCAAAGCTGCTTTACCCTATAGGCAAAGTCCTGAAGCTCCATAGGCTCGTCAATATTACCCACTCTGCCAAGTTCGCCCTCGCCAAAGGGCTCGGCATCCTGCATTCCGAGAATGTCAGCAAGGCGGTCGTTCACTCCGCCGAGCAGCTTGTCCGCGCGGGTGTGGAAGGAAAATACCGATATACCGCTGCAAACCAGCTTGATCAGCTTTCTCGAAATATGATTCTCCTCGTCAAGCGAGGAAATAGGCTTGAAAATCAAGGGATGGTGGGACACGATAAGGTCAAAGCCGCGCTCAATGGCATAGTCAACGATCTCCTCGGTGACGTCGAGAGCGACCAGGACACGGTATATCTCCGATGAGCCATCGGCACAGCACATAATACCATCGTTATCCCAGGGCTCGCGAAGATGCTCGGGAATGACCTCTGTTAATTTCTGATACAACTGCTTTGCGTTCATAGTAGTTCCTTTCAGAGTATATTACAAATTGTTTAGGCAAGAGAGAATAAGACAAGCTCGCTCTAAAGCCTGAATTTTCAGTGCTTTAGGCACTTATCTCTCTTGCAAAGTCCGCACTTGGATGCGAGAGCCAAGCACCAAAATCATCTAAAAATTAAGGCTTTAGAGTTCTACGAATTTTAAAAAGAATAAATTTTGTGTAAGACAAGGTTAAAATTTGAAGTAATATGCGGATATTGCAAGAATTTTTTCCGCAGTATTATGCAAAATTTATCTTTTCAAAACGGCTTCGTTTTATTCTCTCTTGCCTAAGTATGCTTTAAGGCTATCAATAAGCTCTGCCTCGGCGGCGGTGTCCGTGCCTGCCTCGAGCTTGCCTGCGTGGGCGCGGGAGAGAGATCTCAGCTTGCCCTGAAGATAGGCTCTGCGGCACTCATCACCGACAAATCTGCTGTCGGGCGAGCCGACTATTGCCTCAAGATCGGATATTTCCCGACCTTTCCCGTCAAAGACGGTCTGCATGCAGACGTAGTACTTACCCGCGTCAAGCGAATAGCTCTCGGTGATTATCTTAAATCCCGATGAGGCGAGGTATGTACGAAGCTTCTCCTGCCTTGACATAGGCTGGAGAATAAGGTTTACGCCCCCGTCACGAAGGTGTGGCGCGCGGTCAATGATGTCGGCGATAAGCTCGCCGCCCATACCGCATATTGCATAGTCGGTAATTCCACGTCCCGCAAGAACGGTGGCTCCATCGGTGAGGATAAAGCTGAGCTTATCTGCCCTGCCGCGCTCCTCGGCATTTCGCCGCGCGGAATCAAGGGGTCCCTCGTTTATATCACAGCAATAGGCATAGGAAATGCGCCCCGCGTCAAGTAAAAAAAGAGGCAGATACGCGTGGTCGGTGCCGATATCGGCAAAGGTCGCGTCCTGCCTCACAAGTTCTGCCGCGGAGAGCAGACGCGCGTTAAGTGCGCTCTTCATATTTTACTTGCTTGCGAGATAAGTGTTGATCTTATTAACAAGCTCGTCAGCATCAGTGCCGTGAACTGCGCAAGCCTCTGCAATAGACTCGCCTCTGGAGTGAGGACAGCCAAGGCAGTGCATACCGATCTCAAAGAAGAACTGCGCGGTGTTTACGTCAAAGTCAAGAATATCACCGATAAGGGTGTTTTTTGTAACCTGCATTTTATTATTCCTTTCATTAGTGCAAATTTTAACGGATATAGTATATCATATATCACGCAAAAAATCAATATTTATTTTGATAATAAATAATGGAAAAGAATATCAGCCCCGTCTTTCTTTTTCTCGTGCTGTAAATAAAGGTTTTGTCAAGAGCCCTGTTGTTTTCTCTTACAAGTTGTCCAAAGCTATCATATACGTAGGTAGCCTAATTATGAAAAAGGATGCCGCATTACGCGGCATCCCAAATTTGACTTATTCTAAAGTTAAGCATTTTATTATCAATTGTTCAAACTCTATTTTATCTGCAGTCAAGAGAGCTGTGAGTAAAGTAAGCTTTGAATCTTCGTTGTATTTTGCGGATACGCACGCATAATTGTTTATAATATTCAACTCCCCGTTTTCAAATACTATAAGCAAACTGAGATCATGTGGCATACCAAGAGGATCTCTATTATCCTCCATTTTCATATTCTGGACATCAATGAATATTTCCTGTGCATACGAAATATTAATGTTTTTAATTACTATGTAAGAGTCCACATCAAACAAATCCGAAGATTCATAACTGGGAATATACACTACTTTTATTTCTTTAATAGACGTATAATCTTGTTCAAATTCCCAATGATATACTGTTTTATCGACACAGCTTGTCATTGCAAAAACAAGACACAAAACAATTATAGAAGATATGATTCTTTTCATAAAACCTCCTTCAATATCCAAACATGAAGTAGAACGGTATTACAATCGGACCAAGCAAATTCTCTGTTATTGCCCACTCCAAGGAATTAGGCTTATATGTAACATTAGACCAAGATGCCCTACCAAACAAATCTGCAGTCCTTTCCCAAGGCATAGAAACATATGTATTTACGCTTGTTATGTTCCCAATTTCATTATATCTTTAAACAAAGGCTTTGTCAAGTGGCTTGTTGTTTTCTCTTGTAAGTTGTCCGAAGCTATCGTAAACGCGGGTGGTTAATTTATTCGGGAAGCAAAATATTTAAAATAACTATTTACTTTTTGATTTGTTTATGGTAAAATACTCTTGTTATACTAATTTCAGAGAAAGCAGAAAGGACAAAAGCAAAGATGATAGTTGCCCTTGAAGAAGCAAAAAGAAGACTGGTGGCGCTCTACGATGTGGTCGGCGAGCTGAAGAGCCAGCTCAGAATAGAAGAAACTAAGGAAAGATGCGCCGAGCTTGAGAGAGAGACGCTGGTGCAGGATTTCTGGAACGATGCGGAGAAGTCCTCTAAAAAGCTACAGGAGATAAAGCAGCTTAAAGACAAGTACGAGAGCTACGAAGCTCTTGCCGCAAGACTTGACGACACCTTTACCCTCTGCGAAATGGCTATTGAGGCGGAGGACGAGGGCTCGGTTGACGAGGTAGTATCCGAGACCGACGAGATAGAGAAGCTTGCCGAGAACAAGAGAATCGAGGTTTTGCTCTCGGGTCCCTACGACAGAAACAACGCGATAGTTTCATTCCACCCCGGTGCGGGCGGCACGGAGGCGCAGGACTGGGCGTCTATGCTCTACCGTATGTACGTAAGATGGGGCGAGAAGAGAGGCTTTAACGTAAAGCTTATTGACTGGCTTGACGGTGACGAGGCGGGACTAAAGTCCGCGACCATTATGGTTGAGGGTATGAATGCGTACGGCTACCTTAAGAGCGAGAACGGAGTTCACCGTCTGGTGCGTGTTTCTCCCTTTGACTCCTCGGGACGCCGCCACACCTCATTCTCTTCCGTCGAGGTTATGCCAGAGTTTGAGGATGATGACACCATCGTGCTTCGCGACGAGGACCTTGACATCACTGCACACCGTTCATCAGGCGCGGGCGGTCAGCACATCAACAAGACCGACTCGGCTATACGTATCGTGCATAAGCCCACGGGTATCGTTGTAGGCTGTCAGACAGAGAGAAGCCAGCTTCAGAACAAGGAGACTGCGCTCAAGATGCTGAAGGCGAAGCTGATGGAGATCAAGCTGCGCGAGAAGCTTGACAGAATTGAGGACATTCAGGGCAACAAGGCCAATATCGAGTGGGGTAGCCAGATCCGAAGCTACGTATTTATGCCCTACACTTTGGCAAAGGACACCCGTACAGGCTACGAGGACGGCAACATCGACTCGGTAATGGACGGCAACATTGACGGATTCATTAACGCATACTTAAAGCAGCTTTCTGCAAACGGCGAAAATAAATAACAAAAAGAGACTGTCTTAAATACAAGACAGTCTCTTTTTATTTTAGTATATAGTCAAGAAGATTACGGGGATTATCTATAAGCCGCTTAGCTCCTGCGGCGGTAAGCTGTTCTATGCTTCTAAATCCCCAAGTGACAGATACGCAATCACCGACCGACGCATTTCTTGCGGTAAGAATATCCTGCTCCGAGTCACCTATATAAATTGTTTCCTCGCGCCGCACACCAAGCTCTGAAAGCATAGCGAGCAGGCTATCGGGATAGGGCTTCAGAGGTACGCCCTCCTTAGCCCCCGAAACGGCGGTAAAGATACCATCGAAGAAGCGATCCACAGTGGCACGAGTAGCAAAATCAGGCTTGTTCGACAGGACGGCGAGAATAACGCCCTCAGAGCGAAGCCCCCTTAGTGTCTCGATAATTCCATCGTATACCTCGGTGAGATAGTAGGGGTCGGCATCGTAAGCGGTGTTGTAATCAGCAAAGACTCTGTCAAAAGCCTCCTCATCATATATTTCGAGGTGAGCCAGCGTGCGCTGAACTAATTTCACCGCTCCGTCACCGACAAAGGAGATGCAGGTAGCCTCGTCGATACTGCCATATCCGTTTTTTAAAAGGGCAAAATTAAGGTAGTGATTTATGGTTTTTATAGTATTAAGAAGTGTGCCGTCAAGATCAAATACAGCGCACTTTATATCGTTTTTGCTAATAATAGTTGACATTTTACAGTTTATTAATTATTTGTTCTAAATCGTTAGTATTAATTTTCTTTTTGTTCCCCTTTATTGCAAGAGTGAGATTTTCGGGGCGGAAAACGAGATTTGCGATCTCTCTGATGCGCTCGGGAGTGACTCTCGCGTAGCTATCTGCCCTCTCGTCAATGGTGCGATAGGCGGCGTTCATAATATGGTTATCATAAGCGAAGGCGAAATTTGTCTCGCCAACACTGTCGTAGAGCATCGGGGAGTTGGTGACGTAGCCTGCCTTCATCATCTGGCTTTCATCAAGGAGTCGGGTTTTGAAGGAGGCGAGGAGTGAGATCACCGTTTCAACTGCATCGTAAAGCAAGGACGGACGCACCTCAAAGGAGAAGGTGAGCGTGCCGATATTGGAATAGCGCTCGATGCTGGCGGGTATATCGTAGCATAAGCCCCGCTTCTCGCTCATCTCGCTGAAGAAGAGCGAATTATATCCGCTGAAAAGCACGTCGTAGAGAATATCCGTCTCGGCAAGGGTGATCCTTGTCATATCGAGATCAAGGGTAAAGCGAAGCATAGTGAACTCGGCATTTTTGATATGCACGTGGCTATCGCGGCATCCGAATTTTGCGCTTCTCGGAGCGACATTATCATTTTTCACTCCGTCGTCAAGGGGGTATTTATCGATCTCCTCTGCGAGCTTATCGAGGTCGCCATCGTCAAAGCAGCCCGTCACGTAGAAGAAGATATTGCTTCGGTTCTCCACCGATCTGCGATACTCCTCAAGGAGTGCCTTGTTTATCTTATTCACGCTGCCAACGGTGCCTGTAATGAGATTTGCAAGCTTTGTTCCCTTGTGGACGATTCCGCCTGAGAAGGTGGAAAGGGCTGTCAGATCATCTCCCTCACGGATCTCTGCCTTGATGCGATCGCGCTCAAGGGAAATATCCTTTGCCGATAGGACAATGGGCGAGAGGATCTTAGCAATGATCTCGGATGAGATACCAAAATTCTCCGTCGCACCCGAAATATAGAACTGCACCATCTCGGTATATGTGGTGGCGTTGAACTCTATGCCGTACTTATCAAGAGTGGGATAGAGCGCGCCATGCATAACCGCGTTTACGTTGCGGATAGAAATATGCTCGAGGAAGTGGGTAATGCCCTGATGCTTCTCGTACATGCTTCCCGCCCGAAGAAAGAGCGAGATGTAAAAGCCGTGGATAGAGGGATTTTTGTAAGAGTAAATCTCAATGCCGTTTTTGGTTATTCGTTTTTCTTCTCTTTGCATTTCGCTCTCCTTTCGTGAGGTTATAAATAGGATAATCAGATAGGATAAAAGGTAGGGATTTTTTAGGGATTTTTGCGTTTTATGAAGGAAGGTGTAGAAGGCTACTCCGACTGAATGAAGCGGAAAAAGTACAAAAAATCACACCAAAGCTATGTAAAGCTGATTACGCGAGAAAAAGGTAGGGATTTTTTAGGGATTTTTGCGTTTCGTGAGCGACGGTGTAGTGACCTACTCCAAGCGAACGGAACACAAAAATAACAAAAAATCACACCTTTTTCAGCTTGGCGAAGGTAGCCATCAGTTTCTTTGTCTGTCCGTTGTCGAAGTTGACTTCGTAAAGCACGTCACCGCCCATATCGCGAGAGGATATTATCACACCCTCGCCGAACATATCGTGGCGCACACGGGTGCCCGGAGCAAAGCGAATAATGCCGTACTCGGCAGCGCCGCTCTTCTCCCGTTTTTTCTGCGCTATTTCGGTGGGACGGCGAAGCTCGCTGAAATAATTATTGCTCTCGCCATAGGTCTGTCTGCGCTCCAGAGGCTTTGCATAATTATAGCCGGTATATGCGCTGTGCTCCCGCTTTCTCTGCACGTCGTCAAAGACGAGAGATTTAGGCAGCTCGTCCTTTATAAACCGGGAAAGCTGATTATATGTGGTCTTGCCGTACATCATACGGTTACGGGCGTGGGTGATATAGAGCATTTCCTTTGCTCTCGTTATAGCAACGTAGGCAAGACGGCGCTCCTCGCTCATCTCCTCCGCCTCGCCGATATTCTGTACGGAGGGGAAAATGCCGTCCTCCATACCCGCGATAAAGACTATGGGGAATTCAAGTCCCTTTGCCGCGTGGACGGTCATAAGCACCACCGCATCGGCGGTCTCGTCATACTTATCCACATCGGCGATAAGCGAGATCTCCTCAAGAAAGCCTGTAGCGGTAGGCTCAATGCCTGCCGAGGTGCAGCGGGTTTCATACTCCACTGCCGCGCCGATAAATTCGTTTATATTCTCGATCTTACCCTCGCCCTCAAAGCCCTCGGCCTCCAGCATAGCCTTAAAGCCCGAAGCCTCGTAGAGCGACGAGATCATCTCGGAGGGGAGAGTTTTCTCCTCCCTCACCTTTTCTATTATTGCCGAGAATGCCATAAGCTTTTCAGCACTTTTAGCAAGGGCGGTATAATCGCAGGCATTCTTTACCACCTCGTACATAGAGATGCCACACTCGGAGGCGATCTGCTCTATGGCGTCAACGGTGGTCTGACCAATCTTACGCTTAGGCTCATTGATAATGCGTTTGAGCCTGAGGCTGTCAAAGGGGGAAAGCAGCACCGAGAGGTACGCCATCATATCCTTGACCTCCTTGCGATCGTAGAAGCCCATATCGCCTACTACGCGGTAGGGCACACCGCTCTTGGCAAAGCTGGTCTGAAGCGATCTACCAAGGGCGTTGATACGGTAGAGGACGGCATAGTCGGAGTACTTTCTGCCGTCGCGCTTAATGCCGTTGTTGATCCTGTCAATGATGTATCTGCCCTCGTCGTTCTGATCCTCTGCCTCGTGGAGAACGATCTTCTCTCCCGCGCCCTTATCACACCAGAGCCTCTTTAGGTGTCTACCCGAGTTGTTGTGAATGACCGCGTTGGCAGCATCAAGGATATTGCCCGTGGAGCGATAGTTCTGCTCCAGCTTGATAACAGTGGCATCAGGATAGGTCTTATCAAAGTTAAGAATATTCTCAATGGTTGCGCCACGGAACTTGTATATAGACTGGTCGTCGTCGCCGACTACCATTATGTTTCTGTACTTATCCGAAAGGAGGGTGGTAAGGACGAACTGGGCGTAGTTTGTATCCTGATACTCGTCCACCAGAACGTATTTAAATTTATTCTGATAGTATTCCCTGACCTCCGCGTCGTTCTCAAGAAGCTCTACCGTCTTCATAATAATATCGTCAAAGTCAACGGCGTTGTTCTCCATAAGCTTTTTCTGATAGAGCTTATAAATGCTGATTATATCTCTGCTTCTCGGATCACGGCTGATCTCCAGATCATCGGGGTACTTAAGCTCGTCCTTTGCGATGCTGATTGCGTTTGCAACCGCCTTGACCGCAAGGCGCTTTTCGTCTATCTCAAGCTCCTTCATACAGTGGGTGAGCATACGCTTCTTATCGTCGGTATCATAGATGGAGAAGCCGTCGCGGTAGCCAAGCCTGTCGCCATAGCGGCGAAGAATACGCAGACATACCGAGTGGAAGGTGCCCGACCAGACCGAGCCTGCAACGCTGTCGTCGTCAAAGGCGCGGAGAAGTCTTTCCCTGATCTCACCCGCCGCCTTATTGGTGAAGGTAATGGCGAGGACCGACCAGGGCGCAGCGGGGCGCTCGGTGAACTGGGGCAGGATAGCCTCGATCTCCTCGGGTGACATATCTATTGCGCCCTCAAGAATCTCTGCCGCCTCGGGTGAGAGTCCCTCGGGAGTGCGGTCGGAAAAATAGGCGTTGCCGTACTTTATAAGATATACTATTCTGTTGACCAGCACCGTGGTTTTTCCGCTGCCCGCGCCCGCAAGCACGAGGAGAGGGCCGTCAACGGTAAAGACCGCGCGGCGCTGCTCGGGATTAAGCCTCGCGCCAAATGCCTTATCAAAAAGGGCGCGCTTGGCATATAAAAATTTCTGTACTGTTTCTTGCATTTTAAGACCGTACTTTCGTTGTTTTAAAAATGTTGGGATTTTATTCGTAATTTTTACGAACACTTTTTATCGACAAATTCTGCATTTGCTTTATGCGAGCCTTGGAAAATAAAACAGGCTCATAATCCAAGCAGTGTAAAAAGACGATTTACATCAAAGATGTGACACCCTTTTCAGCCCGTTTTCCACAAGAGTAGATGTTAGAAATGTGGATAACTTTTTGTCGAAAAATGGCTTAAAGCTGTCAATTCTGCCCTGATTTTTTCAATTTTTACAGGGTTTTCCACATTTTTGCAAAATTTTAAAATTTCAAAGCAGATTTTTAACAGAAATTATCCTTTTCCGTTATTTGATAAAAAGTAATGCAGATTAGGGTAAATTTTGCAGGCTCTTGCAAAAAGAATTGATGCGATAAGTTTATCTGTTTTCTATTCGTAAATAATACGAAGTCTTTTATCTTTTCTTACCTTTAACAAAGGGCTTTACGTCCTTTTGGCTCTTCTTTGCAGAGTTCGTGCGGGGGGTGGGCTTTGCGGACATTCTATCCGCCTCGCGACGAATTCTATCGGCATCCTCACCGAAAATTCTGTCGAACTTACTCTTAGTCTTTTTAGCGGATACATAGGAAGAAATACCGCGAGCTCCAGCGGGAGTGGGCTTGCTATTTTTCTTGCCGCCGCGGGAGGACTTGGTCTGCTTTACGCTCTTCTTTTCGGGGGTGTATCTGCCGCCCGAGAAGGAGGGACGGACAAGGCACTCGGGAGAATTACCGATAAGGTCCTCTCTGCCCGCCAGCTTCAGAGCCTCGCGGACGAGATTTGCGTTCTCGGGCTTCGAGTACTGAAGAAGGGCGCGCTGAAGCTGCTTTTCGTGATAATCGGTGGTCACGTAGACCTTTTTGCCGTTCATGGGATTGATTCCCGTATAATACATAACGGTGGATATTGTTCCGGGGGTGGGATAGAAGTCCTGCACCTGCTCGGGCATATATCCCCATTTTTTCAGCCAGGTCGCCATCTCGACCGCGTCGGCAAGAGTGGTGCCGGGCTGGCTGGACATAAGGTAGGGCACAAGATACTGCTCAAGCCCTGCCTCGCCACAGAGGGCAAAATACTTTTTCTTGAACTTTTCGTAGACCTCGATAGGAGGCTTGCCCATCATCATAAGAGTATTGTTGGCGCAATGCTCGGGTGCAACCTTGAGCTGTCCCGAAACGTGATGGGAAACAAGCTGACGGAAGAAGGAATCGTCATTATCGTAGATAAGATAGTCAAAGCGGATGCCCGATCTGACAAAGACCTTCTTTATACCGGGAAGCGCCTCAATCTCACGAAGCATATGGGCGTACTCCTTATGATCCACCTTCAGATGCTTGCAGGGGATGGGGGCTAAGCACTTACGGTTCTTGCACACGCCGTCCTTCAGCTGACGGTCGCAGGAGGGATAGCGGAAGTTGGCGGTAGGACCGCCTACATCGTGGATATAGCCCTTGAAATCGGGGAGCGCGGTGATTTTGCGCGCCTCCTCAATAACGCTTCTCTCGCTTCTCGACCTTACCTCCCTGCCCTGATGGAATGCAAGGGCGCAGAAGTTGCAGGCGCCAAAGCAGCCGCGGTTATGGGTAAGAGAGAACTTTACCTCGGTGATAGCAGGAACGCCGCCGAGGGAATCGTAGTCGGGGTGAAAATCTCTGGCATAGGGGAGCGCGTAGACCGCGTCAAGCTCCTCACGCTCAAGAGGGGGCATAGGGGGATTCTGCACCAGCATCTTATCGCCGTAATACTCAACGACAGCCTTGCCGACCACGGAATCGGTGTTTTTATACTGAACCGAGAAGGCCTTGGCATATGCCGCCTTATCGGTTTTGAGCGTGTCGTAATCGCCTACCTCAACGTAGTCGAAGTGGACAGGCTCGCCCACCTTGGCAAGATATACGCAGCCGCGCACGTCGCGGATCTTCTTGATGGGAACGCCCTTGTCAAGCAGCCGTGCGATACGGCGGAGAATATTCTCGCCCATACCGTAGGTAAGCAGATCTGCACGGGAGTCAACCAGAATGCTGCGGCGCACCCTGTCCTCCCAATAATCATAGTGGGCAAAGCGGCGAAGCGACGCCTCAAGTCCGCCTATAATGATCGGAATATCACCGTATGCCTCGCGGATGCGGTTGCAATAAACTATGGTGGCGCGGTCGGGGCGAAGTCCCATCTTGCCGCCGGGGGAATAATAGTCGTAGGATCGGCGCTTTTTCGACACGGTGTAATGAGCCACCATAGAGTCGATATTTCCGCCACTGACGAGGAAGCCGAGGCGAGGTCTGCCAAAGCGCTTAAAGTCCTCGGTGCTCTTGTAGTCGGGCTGGGAGAGGATAGCCACTCTGAAGCCCTCTGTCTCCAGAACGCGAGAGATTATGGAAACGCCAAAGGACGGGTGGTCCACGTAGGCATCACCCGTCACATATACGAAATCTACCTCCGACCAGTTTCTGTCCTTTACGTCCTGTATGCTTACAGGAAGAAAATCAAGTCTGCTCTTCATATTAGATAGTAAAGCTGTCGAGATTTACCTCGGACTGCTCGCCGCTCTCCATATCACGAAGCTGTGCCACACCTGCGTCAACCTCGCTGTCACCGATAATAAGAGTATATCTTGCGCCCTTCTTGTTAGCGTATTTCATCTGCGCCTTCAGGCTTCTGCCAACCACGTCGCACTCGGCAAACCTGCCCTCTCTGCGCAGGCGCTCGGTTATCTCAAGTCCCTTTATCATAGCTCTCTGACCAAGGGCGGCAATATAAATAAGAGGCTTCTCGCTCTCAATATTGTCAAGACCAAGCTCGCGCATAGCGAGAATAAGACGGGTGATACCCATACCGAAGCCGATACCGGGCAGCTCGGGACCGCCGAGAGAGGAAACAAGACCATCGTAGCGACCGCCGCCACAAACGGTGGACTGTGCGCCGATGCCCTCGGCAATAAACTCGAACACGGTGCCCGTATAGTAATCAAGTCCGCGGACGATAGAGGAGTCCACAACGTAATTAATATTCATAGCGTCAAGAGCGCTCTTTAACATCTCAAAATTGCTCTCGCAGCTCTCGCAGAGGTGTTCAACAGTCCTGGGCGCACCTGCGGCGAGGGCGTGGCAATCGGGATTCTTGCAATCGAGAAGACGAAGTGGGTTCTTATCAAGTCTTGTCTTACAGGTATCGCAAAGCGTATCTATGTGAGAGTTGTAGTACTCAACGAGAGCCGCTCTGTACTTGGGACGGCACTCCTTGCAGCCTATGGAGTTAACGTGAAGCTTTACGTTATTAAGTCCGAGACGAGTGAGCACCGAGTTGGCAAGAGCGATAGCGGTTGCGTCGGATGCGGGGCTGTGAGAGCCGAACATCTCGGTACCGAACTGGAAGAACTCGCGGCTTCTGCCCGCCTGGGGCTTCTCGTGGCGGAAGCAGGACATAATGTAATAGTACTTGAGAGGCATGGGATCGGAGCATTTGCCGTTCTCAATAAGCGCTCTTACTACCGATGCGGTACCCTCGGGGCGCAGAGAAATGCTTCTGCCCTCGTCTCTGTCCGCAAAGGTGTACATCTCCTTCTGCACCACGTCGGTGGTGTCACCAACACCGCGGACGAAAAGCTCGGTGTTCTCAAAGGTGGGGGTGCGTATCTCGCCGTAGCCGTACTTCTCCGCCTCCTCGCGCATTACCTTCTCAATGTGACGCCAGAGGGGAGTCTCCTCGGGAAGTATATCCATTGTGCCTTTAATTTTCTGAATCATTTTTATATCTCACTTTCTTTATTTTTCATCGTTATGGGCTACCGAAAGAAGCATCTCAAGCCTTTCCTCATCGCCCAGCCATTCAAGCATACCGATAACAGCCTCAAAGCCCGTTGCCGCGCGGTAGTCGGCAGCCGACGCGTGCCTCGGTCTGTTCAGATGCCCCGAGTTCTGCGCCCGTCTGTAAACGTCACGCTCATCGTCAAGGAGCAGATGCTCGATCTTACGCATCATTGCCGCCTGTGCCTCAGCGGTCACGTAAGCGAGGGCAGCCTCGTTCAGCTCACCCGATTTGCATATTCCCCTCTCCACCAGCATACGTCTGACGAACAGGGCGTGGCGCGCGTCGCCAAGATAGGCAAGCGCGGCTGTGGTCGGCAGATCAGCGCCGATTACTCCATCGTGCATATGAAGCTCCTTTCTGTATAGTGCAGGTCATCCCCCACGGAGATGCGCGCAAATAGTCATTTTTTCACAAATACATTGTAGCACAAAAGTCACACAAAATCAATAGTAAATAAATATAATATTTTCTCTAAAAATTTTATTTTGCTCTTGCAAAACTAAAAAGCGTATGATATAATTAAATAAACAAGGTGCAAAATGCATTCTGCCAAGAAAAATCTCCCGCGGAGGCCGAAAATGAGCAGCTTTGACTACGTCAGACAGAATTACATAAATCTGCTTTCTGAGATAGACGAGCTTGGTAAAAAGGTCGGTCGAGAGGTCACGCTGGTGGCGGTCACCAAGAGCGGCAGCGACGAGGAGCTTATGGCTCTTGCGGGCGCGGGTGTCCGCGATATCGGTGAAAACCGACCGGGTGAGCTGAAAAGGCGTGGAGATATGCTTCGTGAGGCGGGATTTACGCCAAGGCTTCACGAAATAGGCAACCTGCAGAGAAACAAGGTCAGGCTGATCATCGAAAAGGTAGACCTTATACACTCGCTGGACAGTCTTACGCTTGCCGAGGAGATCGAAAAGCAGGCAAAAAGGCTGGGCAGAACGGTCAAGGTGTTGATCGAGATCAACTCAGGACGAGAGGCACAGAAGGGCGGCGTTATGCCCGAGGAGGCGGAGGATTTCCTTATAGCTCTTGGAAATTATCCTCATATTGAGGTTTCAGGTCTTATGACCATGGGTCCCGTATGCGAGGATGCCGAGGAGCTGCGCCCCTATTTTAAAGAAACGAAAGATCTGTTTGACAGATTAAACGAGCGTCACGGATTTACCGACGGTATTCTCTCCATGGGAATGAGCGACAGCTATGCTGTTGCCATCGAGGAGGGCGCGACACTGGTAAGAGTCGGACGAAAGCTTTTTAAGAGTTTATGAAAGAAAGGAAGCAAAAAAAATGTTTGAGGATTTCATGAAAAAATTAAGAAAAGGAATCGGATCGGACGAAGGCACCGATATTCCCGAGTTCCCCACATATGAGGAGGTTACACCCATGAACGTTGAAAGACATGAAGAAATCAGAAAGCCCGCGGCTCCCATCGTGACGAACGCAGGCGACTCCGAGAGCAATATCGAGCTCAGAGTTGTTCGCCCCAGCTCCTTTGATGAGGTAAGCGAGATCGCAGACTATCTTCTCGATGGCTGCACCGTAGTGCTTAACATGGAGATGCTCGACAACGTACAGACCGTACGTATGCTCGACTTCCTTAACGGCGTTACTTACTCCAACGACGGAGAGATCAAGAACGTTGCTAAGAGCACCTACATCATCACTCCCCACAACGTAGACGTATCTGAGGACGACTGATTTTGAATTGTAAGACGGTCGGATAGGATTATCAAACTGAATCTGTTAGTCCGACTAACTTACGGTTAGGTCTCGGCGGGCTGTCGCGATCGGCTTTGCGACAGCCCACGTTTTTTATCAAAAGAGTTATACTCGATCAAAAGGAAAGATAAGTGCAAGAATTTTTTTATATTATCGCAAAGACCGTATCAATAGCGCTTGAGGTAGTGTCCTTCGCTATGATCATACGGATGCTCCTGCCTATTTTCATTGATCCGACCGAGAGCCGAATCTACGCTATCACCTGCTTCGTGACCGAGCCGTTTATCGCGCCCGTGCGCGCGATTATGGTGCGGCTGAATATAGGACAGGACTCGCCTATTGACTGGGCATTTTCAATAACATACATTTTAATATGGCTTCTTAGCGGACTTCTGCCCGCCATTTAAGCTATGCCGACCTGCTCGGCAATCGGAGAGAAAAATGACAATTTTCAAAAAGAAAACGCCGAAGGATTACATCATCTATTCGGCTATCATAGTCGTCGGCATAATACTTGACCAGCTGACGAAATTTTTAACCGTGGAATTTATGACAAAGGGACAGTCCATTCCGCTTATCAAGGGCTTTTTGCATCTTACCTACACCACCAACGACGGTATGGCGTTCGGCGCGATGGACGGAGCCGACCAGAGATGGATCTTTATGCTTATCTCCACGCTTATGATAATCGGCTTTACCGTATATCTATATCTCGGCCACGCTGACAATCTGCTGTACGGCGTGTCTATGTCTATGGTAGTGTCGGGCGGTATCGGCAATATGATCGACCGACTGGGCTTTGGCTTCTACGTAAATCCCGTGACGGGAAACGGCGAGGTTATCGACTTCATCGACTTCTGCGGCATATGGAACGCGGTGTTCAACGGGGCGGATTCCTTCGTCTGCGTGGGCGCGGGACTGCTGATGCTGGCTCTGGTGCTTGATATTATCAAGGAGAGCAAGGCAGAAAAGGCAAAAAAGCTTGCCGAGGCAAGCGGTGTGTCTGACGAAGCTGCCGAAAACACCGAGAGCAAGGAAAACGAGCGATGAAATACACCGTAATCGACACGGACGCGGGCAAGCGACTTGACGCGGTGGCTGCCGAGGCGGCGGGAATAACCAGATCTGCTGCGGCAAGGCTTATCGAGGAGGGTGCTATCCTTATCGGCGGCAAGGCTCAGCCGAAGAAGTATTCGGTAAAGGCGGGAGAGGAGATCGAGATCACGCTGCCCGAATGTAAGGAATGCGAGGCTGTGCCCGAGGATATTCCCCTCGACATAGTTTACGAGGACGACTATATTATCGTAATCAACAAGCCGAAGGGGATGGTGGTCCACCCTGCCCCGGGAAATTACAGCGGAACGCTGGTAAACGCCCTGCTCTATCACTGCCGCGACTCGCTGTCGGGCGTTGGCGGAGTTATGCGCCCGGGTATCGTACATAGAATTGATAAGGACACCTCGGGACTGCTGGTGGTTGCAAAATGCGACGAGGCGCATGTGGCGCTCTCGGAGGAGATGAAGCATCACGGTATAGTCAGGGAGTATCGCGCGCTTGTGACAGGCGGATTCAAGGATGACTCGGGAACGGTGAATTATCCCATAGGACGCCACCCCGTAGACCGCAAAAAGCAGGCGGTTATCACCTCGGGCGACCACACGGCGAGAGAGGCGATAACACACTATCAGGTGCTTGAGAGATTTGGCGGAATAAGCTATCTTGCGCTCCGGCTTGAAACAGGCAGAACACACCAGATACGCGTACACATGTCCTACGTGGGACACGCGCTGCTTGGCGACGAGGTCTATGCAAAGAGCAAGACGCAGTTTGAAAAAAGACATCCCACACTATTCTCGGGACAGGCGCTCCACGCAAAGAAGCTCAGCCTTACTCACCCAAAAACAGGTGAGCGAATGACCTTTGAATGCGAGCTTCCACCCGAGTTTGAAAAGGCTATCGAGCTGCTCAGAAAAGAGCAAAATTAGAGAAAAATGTAAATAATTGTATAAAAAAGACCGCTTTTCGCGGTCTTTTTTGTTTTTAATTCTGCATTCAGAATTCTGCATTCTACATTAAAATCATTAAAGCACTTTAGAAAGGAAGTCCTGAAGCCTCGGATCCTTGGGGTGATTAAAGATTTCGTCGGGAGTTCCCTGCTCCTTGATAATTCCCTCGTCGATAAAGACGATCTTATCGGCTACCTCGCGGGCAAAGCCCATCTCGTGAGTGACGATGACCATGGTCATGCCCTCTGCGGCAAGCTGCTTCATAAGATCGAGAACCTCGCCTACCATCTCGGGATCGAGGGCGGAGGTGGGCTCGTCAAAGAGCATTACGTCGGGGTCCATTGCGAGCGCGCGGACTATGGCAATTCTCTGCTTCTGTCCGCCCGAGAGGGTGGAGGGATAGACGTTTGCCTTGTCCTCAAGACCTATTCTCTTCAGAAGTGCCATAGCGTTTTTCTCCGCCTCCTCCTTGCTTTTCAGCTTCAGCTCTACGGGAGCTAAGGTGAGGTTATCGAGAACGGTAAGGTTATTAAAGAGATTGAAGTGCTGGAACACCATTCCCATCTTCTGACGGGCTACGTTTATGTCAATGTGATTGTCCTTATAGAGCTTTTTAAGAATTGCCTTATACTCCTTGCCCTCTGCGGCGGAGAACTTCTCGTTCAGAAGATCCTCTTTCTTGATCTTAACAATAGCGTCTGCACCATCCATACCTCCAGCAACAAGCTTCTTATAGGTATTGGAAGCCTCAATGACCTCGGTGTGAAGATAGGGATCGACGGGGTTAAGCAGCTTATCCTTAAGCCATACCTCGCCGAAGGTGGGTACGGACAGAAGGTTCATACAGCGAAGCAGGGTTGATTTTCCTGAACCCGAGGGACCGATAATGGCAACGACCTCGCCCTTTTCTATATGACAGTCAACGCCCTTGAGTACAGTCACGCCGTCCTCGAAGGTTTTGATTATATTTTTAACGCTTATCACTTGCTCTCAGCCTCCTCTCTATAATTTTGATAACGAAGGTAAGCAGGTATACTATAGCAAGGTAGAAGCAGGCTGCCACAGTCATAGGAACTACGTAGCTCGCCATATTATTACCTGCGCCGATGATTTTTGCCGCCTGGGTAAGATCGTACATACCGATCATACTTACGATCGAGGTCTCCTTTATCAGCGCGATAAGCTCGTTTCCGATCGCGGGGATAACGTTCTTTATCGCCTGGGGAATAACGATCTTGATAAGGGTGGTTCTGCCGTTAAGACCAAGGGCGCGTCCCGCCTCGGTCTGTCCGATGTCCACCGAGAGAATGCCCGCGCGGATGTTCTCCGAAACGTATGCGCCCGAGTTGATACCAAAGGCGATAATTGCGGTGATCTCCTTAGGGAAGCCGCGGATGGCAAAGATTGTGTACGCCATAATAAAGAGCTGAAGCGCCATAGGAGTTCCGCGGATTATGGTGACGTAGATCTTACAGATGAGCTTAGGCAGCTTCATAATCGGGCTGTCCTGAGCTATACCCACGATAGCAACCAGCGTACCGATCAAAAGACCGAGCAGCGCGGCAAACACAGAGATAAGCAGCGTGGTGCCAAGTCCCTCAAAAAGCATTCCCATATACTTCTCATTGGTAACGAGAACGCCTATATCCTTAAAAAAGTCCATTTTTCTTTTTCCTTTATTCTTTCATTAACGCGCAAAAAGAACTGCGCCGATGTGGCGCGGTTCTTTTTTAGCAGAAGTTTTTATTAGTTCATACCCATATGGGCCATAACCATCTTTTCAATCTCGGTCTGACCGTTCTCGTCCTTTACAAGAAGCTCGTCAAGAACCTCGTTGATAGCGTCAAGAAGCTCGGTGTTGCCCTTGGTGACTGCGATAGCGTACTGCTCCTCTACGGCAGCATCGGGCTCGCCATCCTTGCCAGTGTAGTAGAGAGGATAGCAAACGAAGTCCTTGCTGCTGTTCTCTACGATATACTGAGCGGGAAGCTGGTCAACGATAATTACGTCGATAGTAGAGCCGAGAGATTCAGAGGCTACGTCAGCGGAGTCAACAGCCTCGTGCTTTGTGTTTTCGGTTCCGTAAAGAACGCCGCCCTCACAGTCGATCTCTGCATCTGCATAGATCCAACCTGTAGTATCGGTCTGGGTAGCAACAGTCTTGCCCTCAAGTGCCTCCCATACAACGTAGGTGACACCGCCTGCGGTCTTGGTAGCAACGTCGGAGTCTGCGGGAAGAATTACGTACTGGATAGAGGTGTAATAGGGCTTGGAGAAGTCAACCTTATCAGCTCTCTCGGGAGTGATGGTGATGCCTGCCGCGCCGCAGTCTGCGGTTTTGCCCTCTGCAACGGTGTCGATGATAATGCCGAAGTCACCGTGGGTCCATACGATATCCTTACCCATCTTATCGCCGACCTTCTCCATAATCTCAACGTCAACACCAACGATCTCGGTGCCGTCGAAGTACTCGAAGGGTGCGAAGTATGCATTCGTCTGAACGTAGATCTCGCCGCCCTGATTACAGGATGCGAGAGTAAGAGTAGCTCCGAGGAGCATTGTAAGCGCAAGAATAAGTGTGATGATCTTTTTCATTTTTTCCTTCTTTCTGTTAGGTCGGACCTTGGATTTTGTGACGTCCGATCAAATTCAACGTGGCTATTATACACCCGAAAAATTCAAATGTCAAGGGGTTTTTGCAAAAAAATTCAAGTTTTTTGAATTTTTATTCGATTTTATTTGCTTTTTTCTCAATTTTAAATGAATATGCAGGTTTTATTCTGCATATTTATTCATTTTCTGTGAATATTGATTTTTCCGTCAAGTTGTGGTAGAATAGTATTGTGAAATTTTGCGGCTTTTTTCGGGCGGTGACTTCAACGAGGGGCGCCAAGCGCTACGTTAAAAACACATATCGGACAATAGATGCTCTCTCTTTTGAAAATCGATATACGCCCCTTCGGGACTGTTCGAAATATTTACGCTTTTGCAACCGCAAATTTGATATATGCCTCACGGCATTTGATATATTGCCTCACGGCAACGAGAATTTTCAGAAAGGATCCCGATGGGAATTATTATATAAATGATAGCTTTATCCGTATCCGACATAAATCTTTCCTTCGGGACTGATATTATTTTAAAGGATATCTCCTTTGCCATAAACGACGGCGACAGGCTTGGCGTTATCGGCGTGAACGGCGCGGGCAAGACCTCGCTGTTCAAGATAATCACGGGCGAGTACGCACCCGACTCGGGCGCGGTATATATTCAGAAGGGACACACCGTAGGTGTTCTGGCGCAGAACGCGGATCTGTCCTCTCTCCCTGGGGAGATGACCTGTATTGAGTATATGTATACCGCATACTCTTCTCTGCTGGCGCTTGAAAAGGAAATTACCAAGACCGAGCAGGCTTTGGCAAGCGCGACAAGCACCGAGGAAACCATGAATCTTACAGCAAGGCTGAATGAGCAGAACGCAAGGTTCGCCACCCTCGGCGGTCTTGAATTCAGGTCCAGATGCCGCGGAATGCTACTGCGCCTCGGCTTTGACGACGAGCTGATAAACAGACAGATACGTACCCTGTCGGGTGGACAGTATACAAGGCTTGCCCTGGCAAGGCTGCTTGCAACCGAGCCCGATATACTTATGCTTGACGAGCCGACAAACCATCTTGACATTGACGCGCTCGCCTGGCTTGAGAGCTTTATCGCGGGATATAAAAAGACCGTGCTGATAGTCTCACACGACCGTTATTTCCTCGACCGAACCACCAACAAGACGCTCTGGCTCAGGTACGGCAAGGCAAGGCTGTATAACGGCAGCTACTCGAGATGCAAGGAGCAGAGCGAGGCAGAGGCGGCATCCCTTGAGCACAGATACAAGGAGCAGCAAAAGGAGATTGCGCGTATCAAGGTAAATATCGAGTTCCAGCGCAGATGCAATCAGGAGCATAACTACGTGACCATCCGCGCGAAGGAAAAGCAGCTTGCAAGAATGGAGCTTGTGGAGCTTGCCCCCAAGGATGAAAAAAACATCCGTCTGCGCTTTGCCAGCGAGGAGGAATCTACGGGCAACGTGCTGGAGGCAAAGGACGTGGACTTTTCCTACGGAGAAAAGACGCTTATCAAAAATCTCTCATTCCTCATAAGACGGGGCGAGAGAGTTATGTTCCTCGGAGCAAACGGCACGGGAAAATCCACCCTTATGAAGCTGATCAACTCAATGATGCCACCCACAAGCGGCAGAATTACACTCAGATACAACATAAAGATAGGCTATTACGATCAGGAGAACCGCGGTCTTACCGACACGAACACGGTGTTTGGCGAGCTGCGCGAGGCATATCCCGACAAGACAGACCTGGAGCTGCGCTCTACCCTTGCGCTCTTTCTCTTTGACGCCGACGATATACAGAGGAGCGTTTCCACCCTTTCGGGAGGAGAGCGAGCGAGGCTGACGCTGGCGAAGCTGATACTGAAAAAGGTAAACCTGCTTGTAATGGACGAGCCGACAAACCATCTTGACATCGGCTCCTGCGAGGCGCTGGAGAACGCGCTTCTCGCCTTTGACGGCACAATAATTGCCGTCTCCCACGACAGATATTTCATCAACAGAATTGCAACCAGAATAATCGAGCTGGCACCCGAGAGGGACAAGGGAATGATAGACTATCCCCTTGAGAGCTACGACGACGCATATACCGAGTATATGCGCATACGCGAGAGCAGAAATCTGATGCTTCAGAGTGCCAAGAGGGGCGCAGAGCCCACCGATGCGAAGGCAGAGTATGAGGAGAAAAAGCGCGAAAAAGCGAGAGCACGCAGTGAGGAAAAGAAGCGCGAGCGCGCAGAGGCGAGGATAGCCCAGCTTGAAGTCGAGCTTGAGGCTCTTGAGGCCGAGCTGTTCGGCGAGGCGGCAAGCGACTACGTAAGAGCCGCAGAGATCGAGGAGAGAAAAGCCGAGATCGAGGAGGAGCTGCTCTCACTTTACGAGCTGGTAATGCAATAAGAAGGACAAATTATGATAATCTACCAATACCCTACGGAGCAAAAACTGAATATCGGTAGCTGTGTGCTGGCGCTTGGCTTCTTTGACGGAGTACATATCGCCCACAGAGATCTGCTCTCGAAGGCGAGAGAGGTGGCACGGGCGCGAGGACTGAAGCTCGGCATCTTTACCTTCGGCTCGTCGGGCAATATAAAGGCTGACGTGCAGAGGCTTTATGACGATGGAGAAAAGGCAGAGCTGTTTGAGGCACTGGGCGCAGATTTCGTGGTCTACGCCGACTTTAGCAGACTGGCAGGAAGCTCGCCCGAGGACTTTGTCAAGAGAACTCTGTGTGGGGAGCTTGGCTGTCAGGTATGCGTGGCGGGCTTTAACTTCCGCTTCGGCAAGGGGGCGGCGGCTGATTCTGCAAGGCTGGCGGCTCTTATGACAGAGGCAGGCGGGGAGGCGATCATTCTCGACGAGATCACAGCAGACGGAATTACCCTGTCGGCAACACTTATCCGCGGACTTATCACCTCGGGCAGAATTGAGGAGGCAAACGGCTATCTCGGCGCGCCCTATTATATAAAAGGAAGAGTTTTGCACGGCAGAAGCGACGGACGAAAGCTGGGCTTTCCCACCGCGAACATCAAGATCGACGTAAGTAAGATAACCCCCAAGGCAGGTGTATACAGAACGGCGGTTCTGGTTGACGGCAGGATATACAGCGCGGTGAGCAATATAGGAACCTGCCCCACCTTCGAGGGCACAGAAACCCGACTTGAAGCCCATCTGATCGACTTTGACGGCGACCTATACGGCAAGGAAATACGCGTTTATCTGCTCGGTTATCTGAGAGAGGAAAGGCGCTTTGAGTCGCTTGAAGAGCTGAAAATGCAAATAAATATTGACAAAATCAAAACAATTAAGGAAAACGGAGAGATAAAATGGCAGCATCTTGGACTAAAATAACCGTGACGGGAAACATAAAGGATCTTGACGGAATAGTTGCCGTTATGAGCATGCTTGACAACGGACTTATGATAGAGGACTACAGCGACTTTTCGCTCAACGGTATGTACGGCGAGCTGGTTGACGAGTCCATACTCAACGCTGACAGAAGCGTAGTACGCGTATCTCTCTTTGTTCCCGAGGAGAGAAATCCCCTTGAATACAGAGAATTTCTCCAGACCAGGCTCCCTGCCCTTGGCATTGAGGGCGAGATCAGCCTTGAGGGAATGAACGAGGACGATTGGGCGGAGAGCTGGAAGCAGTACTACAAGCCCGTGCCTCTCGGAAAGGTGACCATCGTGCCCGCCTGGGAAAAGTATGAGGCGAAGGACGGCGAGGTCATCATCAGAATGGATCCCGGTATGGCATTCGGAACGGGCACCCACGAGACCACAAGACTTGTTATTCGTCTTATGCAGGACGAGCCTCTTGCTGACAAGAGAGTTCTTGACGTGGGAACAGGCTCGGGTATTCTGTCCATCTGTGCGTCAAAGCTTGGCGCGAGAAGCTGCAACGCATACGACATAGATCCTATGGCTGTCAAGGTTGCGAGAGAAAACTGCATAGCCGATGGCTGCGATAATATCATCGTTGGTGTCAGCGATCTTTTGCGCGGAGTTGATCTCTCGGGCGGCAAGTACGACTTCTGCGTTGCCAATATCGTAGCTGATATAATAATAAGGATGCTTCCCGACGTAAGATCCTACGTTAAGGAGGGCGCTCCCCTTATCCTCTCGGGCATTATCGGCGAGAGAGCCGACGAGGTGAGAGAGGCTGTTATCAAGACGGGCTTTACCGTTGAGAAGGAGATAAAGGAAAACGACTGGGTAGGAATGCTGGTAAGAGTATAATGGCAAGATTTTTCGTTGAAAAAGAAAAGATAGAGGAAAACAGAATAATCATTGACGGCGCTGACGCCCACCACATCGCCAGATCTCTGCGAATGGCGGAAGGGGACGAGACGGTGGTGTGCGACGGCGAGGGCAAGGAATACCATTGCAGGCTTATCCGCATACGCGACGATGAGTGTGTCTGCGAGATCATCGAGGAGACGGAGTCGGCATCCGAATCCCCCGTCAGCATAACTCTCTGTATGGCTTATCCCAAGGGCGATAAGCTGGAGACGGTTATACAGAAGGCGGTGGAGCTTGGTGCTGACAGAATTATCCCCTTTGAGTCCTCGCGATGCATAAAGCGTCCCAAGGCGGAAAAGGCGGAAAAACAGACCGCAAGGCTGCAGCGCATAGCCGAGGAGGCAGCAAAGCAGTGCGGACGGGCGAAGATCCCTACCGTCACCCATGCTATGTCATACAAGGCAATGCTTTCCGAGGCGACGGACGCGGCTCTCGCGCTTCTCTGCTACGAGAGCGAGGAGGGACTTACTATAAAAAGTGTCCTTTCGGGCAAGGAGATACCTGAAAGTATTTCGGTTATAGTCGGCTCGGAGGGCGGCTTCTCTGCTGAGGAGGTAGCCGAGGCAAAAGCGGCAGGCTGTATTTCGGTTTCTCTCGGTGAGAGGATTTTGCGATGTGAGACAGCTCCTGCCTACGCCCTCTCTGCAATTTCCTACGAATACGAGCTTTAAGTTCATATATTGATGCGTCACCGCGATTTTATCTCGGTGGCGTTCGTTTTTTGTATATTTTTGGTTTTATCGTTAATATTTACAAAGATTATTTCGTTTTTTTGTTGATTTTTTTAACTTTTTTTCAAAAACCTATTGCAAATTGTCCAAAAATGAGTTAGAATATAGTACAGTATACACAAATTATGCCCAAGACAGTTTACCGTTTACTTTAAAGTTAAGCTATCCGAGGTGTTTTTTGTTTTAATTGAGTTATCAACACTTTGACGTTTCATAAGAAAGGATCGACAAAATATGTCTAATCGCTTGTATCAGACCGTGCTTCATCAGATGAAGGACGTAATAGGCCGCACTATCGGTATTATCGACGAGAACGGTATCGTTATTGCCTGCAGCGAGCTCCAGAAGATTGGAGAATCCAAGCAGAGAATCAGAGAGGAGCTTGGATACTCGGGTGATGCAGTTATCTATGAGGGCTATACATACCGCTTTATCAACGCGGGTGATAAGAACGACAGCATCTGCTTCGTTGAGGGTAGCGACACCCACGCGGGCAGCATGGCTTCTCTGCTCGCTATCTTCCTCGGTAATATGAAATCTCTCTATGACGAGAAGTACGACAAGGGCTCGTTTATCAAGAGTATTCTTCTTGATAACATATTACCCAGCGATATCTACATAAAATCTAACGAGCTTCACTTCTCCAACGAGGAGCATCGCATCGTATTCGTTATCAAGTTCCAGAGTGCGTCCTCTACCCCTCCCTACGAGATCGTACAGGAGATCATCGGATCGGGCGACAAGGACTACGTTATCAATATCAGTGAGCAGGATGTTGTTCTCGTAAGAGAGATCCCCGCTGACACTGATGCGAAGGATATGGAGGAATATGCGCGTGGACTTGTTAACACAGTGCAGACAAAGTACGGACTCCGCGCGACCATCGGTATTTCCTCCGTGGTTGACAACCTCAAGGATCTTGCAAGAGCGTATAAAGAAGCAAGGATCGCATTTGAGGTAGGCAAGGTATTTGATATTGAGAAGACCGTTATATCCTACGAGAACCTCGGTATCGGCAGACTTATATACCAGCTTCCCACCACCCTGTGCGAGATGTTCCTCTCCGAGGTGTTCAAGAAGGGCTCGCTTGAGTCGCTTGACCGCGAGACTCTTATGACCGTACAGAGCTTCTTCGAGAACAATCTTAACGTTTCCGAGACCTCGAGAAAGCTGTTCGTACACCGTAATACCCTGGTTTACCGTCTTGAGAAGATCAGAAAGCTCTCCGGCCTTGACCTTCGCGAATTTGATCACGCGGTGACCTTCAAGGTAGCGCTTATGGTAAAGAAATATCTCTCCAACAAGCCTACCAAATATTAATCTATCCTTTCTTTCAAGAAAAAGAATCAAGCGAATGAAAAGACAAGAATTTTTTCATCTCGCACGTACAAAATATTAACACAAGAATCGGGGTTGTTGGTAATACGGCAACCCTGAAATGTGTAATTTCAACCCAAGAGGTAAAGTTTTAATGAAAAAACTCTTTCAGGGAGCTGTAGGCAGACTGCTTCTGCTTATACTTTCGCTCTCTATTATTCTCTCCTCACTCACATCATGCGACCTTTTCTCGTACGTGGCAGACGAGAAGAACGAGATACAGGGCAACATTGACTCCACCGAGGAGCCTAAGGAATTCGAGTACGTTTCCGAATATCTTCGCGACTGGGGTATGCCCGTTTTTGATACAATAAAATTTCAGTTTTTTGAGTCCTGCTTTATACAGCTCTACAACCTGAACGCAATGCCCGACACTCTCACTCACGCAAAGGAGACCGCAAGGATCTTCCTCGATGAGCATTACGACGTGATCAATAAAAGCAACAAGAGCGAGGTGACAAACACATTGCTCGCCTGCTATATATCGGTGCTTGGCGACCCCTACTCTATGTACCGTCCCCCCGTTGAGACCGAGGACTTTATGACCGATATGAGCGGCAAGTTCGGCGGCATCGGCGTTATGGTCGAGTACAACGATCTGGACGAGAGCATTATGGTAAACACCGTTTACCCCGAGTCACCTGCGGAAAGGGCGGGTGTCAAGGTCGGCGACTTTATCTACGCGGTTGACGGCAAGACGGTTGAGGAGCTTGGCTACACCAAGGCGGTAAATTATGTCAGGGGTGAGATAGGCACCGACGTCACCCTTACCCTTCTGCGTGACGGCGAGCTTGTCACCGTAACGGCTACCAGAGCCGAGGTTGAGGAGATCAACGTTTCCTACACGATTATTCCCGACACAAATCTTGGATACGTACAGATCGTATCCTTTAAGGATAACACCTTCCCACAGTTTAAAGAGGCTATCGACGAGCTTATGACGAAGGGCGTGGAGGGTATCGTATTCGATCTGCGCGGAAATCCGGGCGGATACGTTGACAGCGTTATTTCGGTTATTTCCTACCTTATTCCCGACGGACACGTGGTTATGAGCTATCAGTACAAGGGCAAGGACACCGTCACCCTCTTTGCAGATGATGCGGGAGAGGAGGACCACGTGGTAAATCTTCCCTTCACTGTTATCTGCAACGAGTATACTGCCTCGGCAGGTGAGATATTCACAGCGGCAATGAGAGATTACCGCGACATCGGCATAATCGACGCCACTATCGTAGGAACAAACACCTACGGCAAGGGCATTATGCAGAACACCTACTACTATCCCTTTGACAAGTCCACGGTCACATTGACCGTAGCCTACTACAATCCTCCCTGCGGAACTAACTACCACGGCACAGGCGTTCAGCCCGACCGTGCAGTAGAGCTTGACGAGGATGGCGAGGACAATCAGCTTTCAGCTGCCATCGAGGAGCTGAAAAAGCTTGTTAATGACAACTAATCTTTACAAAATAAACTTTTTTTCAGGAGAAAACAATTAAAATGGAACAGAAGACCTACACCCAGGCAGGCTACGATGCGCTCAAGCGCGAGCTTGCTGATATAAATGAAAAGATTGAGCTTAATAAGAAAGACATTTCCACCGCGCGCTCCTATGGCGACCTTTCGGAGAACTCCGAGTACGACGAGGCAAAGCAGGAGCAAGGCAAGCTTCACGTAAGAAAGGCTGAGCTTGAGGAGATGATCGCAAACGCAAAGATCGTTGACGAAAGCCAGATCGACGAAAAGAAGATCAGCGTTGGCTCTATCGTAGTCGTTAAGAGCGACAGACTCGGTGAGAAGACCTACCACATCGTAGGCTCCTACGAGACCGACCCCAAGAGCGGAAAGATCTCCGATGCGTCTCCCATCGGACTTGCACTTATCGGTGCCAGCGAGGGTGACACCGTTGTCGTAAACGCGGCAAAGGGCGCAATGGAGCTTAAGGTTCTCAGCGTGACCAGAGCTAAGATCTAAGCGTAGCAAAGACGAAAGGACGTTTTTAAAATGGCAAACGAGAATGTAAATCAGACCCCAAGCAGCACCAATGAGCTTGCGGTTCGCCGCGAGAAGCTCAACAACCTTTACGCTTCGGGCAACAATCCCTTTGAAATAACCAAGTTTGACAGAACTCACGAGGCTCCCGATGCTATCGCGCTCTTTGAGGAGAAGGAAAGCACTCTTGCCGAGGGCGAGACTATCAACGTTCGCCTTGCGGGTAGAATGGTAAGCCGCAGGATTATGGGTAAGGCATCCTTCGCTCATATGCTTGACGGCGCGGGCAAGATCCAGCTTTACGTTTCCCGCGACGGCGTTGGCGAGGAGGTTTACGCAGGCTTCAAGAAGTGGGACGTTGGTGATATTATCGGTGTTGAGGGACATCTCTTCCGCACCAGAACAGGCGAGATCTCCGTACACGTGACGGGCATTACCCTGCTTGCAAAGTCGCTGCTTCCCCTCCCCGAGAAGTTCCACGGTCTTACCAACCTTGAGCAGAGATACAGACAGAGATACGTTGACCTTATCGTAAATCCCGAGGTTAAGGACACCTTCGTAAAGAGATCCAAGATCCTTTCTCTTATCAGAAGCTACCTTGATTCCAAGGGCTATCTTGAGGTTGATACCCCCATACTTCTTCCTATTGAGATCGGTGCATCTGCCCGTTCCTTCAAGACACATCACAACACCCTTGACATTCCTATGTACCTCCGTATAGAGACCGAGCTTTACTTGAAGCGCCTTATCGTCGGCGGTATGCACAAGGTATATGAGGTTGGCCGTATCTTCAGAAACGAGGGTATGGACCCCAAGCACAACCCCGAGTTCACCACCATCGAGCTTTACGAGGCGTTCACCGACTACTACGGCATGATGGATCTGGTTGAGGAGCTTTACAAGATGCTCGCTCGCGAGGTTTGCGGCGATACAAAGATCACCTATCAGGGCACCGAGATCGACCTCGGTCACTGGGAGAGACTTACTATGGTTGACGCGGTTAAGAAGTATGCAGGCGTTGATTACAACGATTGGCAGAGCGACGAGGATGCAAGAGCTGATGCAAAGAAGCATCACGTTGAGGTTCCCGCTGACGCTACCAAGGGTACCGTGCTTGTAGAATTCTTCGACGCGTTTGTTGAGGATAAGCTTGTACAGCCCACCTTCATCTACGACTATCCCGTTGAGAACTCTCCTCTCGCAAAGAGAAAGCCCACCGATCCCGCCTTCACCGAGAGATTCGAGTACTTCATCAACTGCACCGAGATGGGCAACGCCTTCTCCGAGCTTAACGATCCCATCGACCAGCGCGAGAGATTTGAGAGCCAGGTTGCAAAGAAGAAGGCAGAGGATCCCGATTCTCCCGCAGAGGTTGACTACGATTACGTCACCGCCCTCGAGTACGGTATGCCTCCCACAGGCGGTCTCGGCTTCGGCATTGACAGACTCGTTATGCTTCTCACCGACTCTGCTTCTATCAGGGACGTACTGTTGTTCCCTACTATGAAGCCCGAAACATAATAAGCCTGAAGTATAACAAAAACAAACATATTTTAATAAAACCGACGGGGGTATTGCACTTTCGTCGGTTTTGTGCTATACTAAAGATAATTCAACTGTAATAAGCAAAAAATTATGGGAGAAAATATTATAAAAGGAGAAAAAATATGGTTTTCTTTATTATTGCTTTAGTCTTGATCGCTATCGGCTCTCTTTGCAGCGCGTGCGTTAAGATCGTTCCCCAGACCTACGAGTACGTTATCGAGTTTCTCGGTAAGTACAAGACCACCTGGAAGGCAGGACTGCACTTTAAGCTTCCTGTCGTTGAAAAAATCATAAACAAGGTGACCGTAAAGGAGCAGGTGCTTGATTCTCCTCCCCAGCCCGTTATCACAAAGGATAACGTCACCATGCAGATCGACACCGTTATATACTACTCTATCTATGACGCAAAGCTGTATGCCTACGGTGCAGTGAATCCTATCTCCGCTCTGGCAAACCTTGCAGCGACAACCCTTCGTAACCTTGTCGGTGAGCTTGAGCTTGACGGCACGCTTACCTCCAGAGATACAATTAACGCGAAGATGACCGAGATCCTTGACGAAGCTACCGACAAATGGGGCATCAAGGTTAATCGCGTGGAGCTGAAAAACATTATTCCTCCCGCAGAGATCCAGAATGCGATGGAAAAGCAGATGAAGGCAGAGCGTGACCGCCGTGAGACACTGCTCCAGGCAGAGGGACACAAGGCGGCTGCTATTACCCGCGCAGAGGGTGACAAGCAGGCTATGATCCTCGCCGCAGAGGGTGAGCGCGATGCGAGAATTGCCCGTGCAGAGGGTGAGGCAAAGGCTATCTTCCTTGCAAAGAAGGCAGAGGCTGACGGTCTGCGCGCGCTCAAGGAGGCTGGCGTTGACGCGGCTGTGCTTGAGATCAAGAAGTACGAGGCTCTCGTTGCTATGTCCAACGGCAAGGCATCCAAGATCATCGTTCCCACAGATGCCGTCGAGATGACAAAGGCTAACGTGATGTTCTCCGAGATCTCGGGTCTTGGCGACGTGACACAGCCTGCGCCCGACGAGGCTCCTGTAGTCAAGGATGATCCCTGCTGCGATTAAAGAATAACAACCGACTGTAAAGCAGTCGTCAGAGTCTGCCCCGAGCCAATTGCTCGGGGCGGATTTTTATTTTCAAGGGTATTGCGCTTTAGTAGGTTTTGTGCTACAATAATATAAATGAAGAAAAGGAAGGAGGATTGACGGATGCCTACTACCGATAAGAATATGGAAATGGCGAGGCGGATTGCCGGGGCGGTTGACAGCGCGGGCGGCGTTGCTTATTTCGTCGGCGGATACGTGAGAGATCTGCTGATGGGCGAAGCAGGCAAGGACATTGACGTTGAAATACACGGTCTGACGCCCGACGAGCTTAAAGGAATACTCGACTCACTGGGTCAGAGGCTTGATATAGGCGAGAGCTTTGGCATTTTCGGGCTTCGTGGATACTCTATCGACATCGCTATGCCGAGGCGGGAAAGCTGTCGCGGGCGCGGACACCGGGATTTTGACATCTTTGTTGATCCTCATATCGGCACTCTCGGCGCGGCGCGCAGGCGCGACTTTACTATAAATGCAATGATGCAGAATATTCTGACGGGTGAGATCATCGACCACTACGGCGGCAGAGAGGATCTTGAAAAAAAACTGATCCGCCACGTAGACGGGCACTCCTTTGCCGAGGATCCCCTGCGAGTGCTTCGCGGAGCGCAGTTTGCGGCGAGATTTGAGTTTGAGATTGCCGACGAGACGGTAGAGCTGTGCAGTCAAATGGACATCTCCACCCTTCCGAGAGAGAGAATACTCGGCGAGCTCGAAAAGGCGCTGCTGAAGGCCACTCGTCCCTCTATCTTCTTTGAAATGCTGAGAAGAATGGATCAGCTTGACGTATGGTTCCCCGAGTTAAAAAGCCTTATAGGCATAGAGCAAAACCCAAAATATCACACCGAGGGTGACGTGTGGGTACACACAATGATGGTGCTGGATCAGGCGGCAAAACTTCGGGAATTTGCGAAAAGCCGCCTTGGCTTTATGCTATCCGCACTATGTCACGACTACGGCAAAGCGATCTGCACCGAGATCATCAAGGGTGAGATACACTGCTACGGTCACGAAGTAGCGGGACTGCCCCTTGTCAAAGCCTTTATGAACAGGATTACAAGCGAGGGGGGACTTACCAAATACGTGCTGAATATGGCGGAGCATCATATGAAGCCAAACGCGCTGGCGGCACAGGGCGCATCGGTCAAATCTACCAACAGAATGTTTGACTGCTCGGTAGATCCCGAGGGGCTTCTCTGCCTTGCTATCGCAGACGGTCTCGGCAAGACTTCACCAAGAGAGTATGTTTCTTACAATGATTTCTTCCGCGAGAGGCTGGCTACCTACCGCGAGTATATGGCGCGCCCCTTCGTGATGGGACAGGACCTTATCGATGCGGGACTGAAGCCCGACAAGCGCTTCTCCGAGTATCTTGAATACGCCCACAAGCTTCGCCTTGCGGGAGTGGAAAAGGAGTCTGCGCTGAAGCAGACATTAAGCCTTGCCAGAAAACGCAAATAAATAGACAACTTTTTAAAAAAACTCTTGACATTTCGACTACTTTCTGCTAAAATTGATGTATCTTTTATTTTTTCAAAGGCGTTTGAGCGAAGAATAGTACCGTTTGTACGGATGATCAGAGAGCTGTCGGTTGGTGTGAGACAGAGATCCGTTGGGCGTGAATTCACTTCGTTAGCCGTTCGCTGAAACCCAGATGGCAGTAAAGTAGGCGACACCGGGTGCGACCGTTATATCGCTACGGGTGTGTTAGCACCTAACGAGGCAATCCTCGCGAGAGGATTGTAAAGCAGAGTGGTACCGCGTAATTTTACGTCCCTGTGTTATTTTTAGCACAGGGACTTTTTATTTTTGGTAATTGGCGCAGATGTGCGCACATTATATACACTTTTCCGGAGGAAAAACAAAATGAAAAAAATCACATCCATTATTCTCACACTGGCGCTGCTTCTTGGTGCCTGCCTTTCAATCACCTCTTGCGTTGACGAGGGCAATAAGATAAAGGTAAATCCCGACAAGGAGCATTATGTTGTCGGTATATGTCAGCTTGCTCCCCACGACGCGCTTGATGCGGCTACCGAGGGCTTTAAGACCGCTCTAACCGAGGCTCTCGCTAAGGAAGGCAGAACGGTTGAGTTTAAATATCAGAATGCACAGGGAGATTCCAACACCTGTACCACTATCGTAAGCTCCTTTGTTGCAGAGGACGTGGATCTTATTATGGCGAACGCCACCGCTGCGCTTCAGGCTGCGGCAAACGCGACGCTTACCATCCCCGTGCTTGGCACATCCATCACCGAGTACGGCGTGGCTCTTGAGCTTGACGGCTTTGACGGCACCGTAGGCGGCAACATCTCGGGTACATCCGACCTTGCTCCCCTTACCACTCAGGCGCAGATGATGATCGACACCCTCGGTCTTAAGTCGGGTGACAAGGTTGGTCTGCTCTACTGCTCCTCCGAGCCTAACTCTCAGTATCAGGTTGACGAGGTCGAGAAGTATCTAACCGAAAAGGGTATCGCCTGCACACACTACAAGTTCAACGATTCAAACGATCTTCAGAACATAACTCTGAGCGCGGCTGAAAACTGTGACGCTATCTACGTTCCCACCGATAATACTGCAGCAAGCAATACCTCTATCATCAACAATGTTTGCGAGCCCGCGAAGATTCCCGTATTTGCAGGCGAGCAGGATACCTGTAAGGGCTGTGGCTATGCTACCCTTGCTATCAGCTATGCGAACATAGGTAAGAAGACAGGTGAGATGGCAGCAAAGATCCTTCTCGGTCAGGCTGACATCACCACTATGGCTATCGACTACGACGCAGAGCCCGTTAAGAAGTACAGCGAGACTGCATGCGTAAATCTCGGCATTGACGTCGAGGCACTCAAGGAGGCAGGATACACCGTTATCCCCGGCACTGAGGTTGAATAAAATACACTTATTTCGGAGTTAAAATGGGCTTTATCAATGCGATTCCCGGCGCGGTAGCGCAGGGACTTATCTGGGGACTTTTTGCAATAGGTCTCTACATTTCTTATAAAATTCTTGACATTGCCGATCTTACGGTTGACGGCTCGATATGTACGGGCGCATGTGTGCTGGCGGCACTTATGTCAAGGGGCGTAAACGTATATCTATGTATCCTTATCGCCTTTCTCGCAGGTGCAGCGGCAGGCGCTGTCACAGGACTTTTCCACACGGCTATGGGCATTCCCCCTATTCTGTCGGGCATTCTGACACAGCTGATACTCTGGTCGGTGAACCTTAAGATTCTCGGCAAGGCAAACGTATCTATCAGCTCGAGAAAATATCCCGTGCTCCTTTCATCAATAGACAACCTGGGAGCGATTATCGTATCGGCAGTTTTCTGCGCACTGATTATCGTGGGACTGTTTCTCTTCTTCTACACCGAGATCGGTCTTACCCTCAAGTCCACGGGTGACAACGAGGCTATGAGCCGCGCGCAGGGAGTAAACGTAAGCTTCAACAAGGTGCTTGGTCTTGCGATATCAAACGGAATTATCGCGGTTTCGGGCGCGCTGTTGGCGCAGTATCAGGGCTTTGCCGATATAAATATGGGACGCGGTGCGATAGTTATCGGTCTTGCGGCAATTATAATCGGCCTTTCGGTATCTCTTAAGATCAAGCCTAACTTCGTCGTTTCACTTATCGGCGTTGTAGGCGGCGGAATAGTTTATTACCTTGTTTATTCCTTCGTTATCTTCCTCGGTCTTGACACAGACCTACTCAAGATGCTGTCTGCGATCGTGGTAGCAATATTCCTTGCTCTTCCCTACCTTAAGGCAAAGTACTTTAACAAGGCAAAGGCAAAGGACAAGCCAGCGGTGGCAAAAAATCAGGCGGGAGGTGAGGAGAATGCTTAAGATAACCAATCTTCACAAGACCTTTATGCCCGGAACGATAAACGAGAAAAAGGCGCTTAACGGTCTTAGTCTGACTATTAACGAGGGCGATTTCGTCACCGTAATCGGCGGAAACGGCGCGGGCAAGAGTACTCTGCTCAACGCTATTTCGGGCGTATGGAAGCCTGACGAGGGCACAATCGAGATCGACGGCGTTGACGTGACGAATATGCCCGAGCATAAGCGCGCAGCCTTTCTCGGCAGAGTTTTCCAGGATCCGATGAAGGGCACGGCACCCGATATGGAGATCGCCGAAAACCTGTCCATTGCAGATCGCAGAGGAACGAAGCGCCGCTTCAGATGGGGCTGCACCAAAGCGGACAGAGAGAAGTATAAAAAGCTGCTCGCCAGCCTTGAGCTTGGACTCGAGGACAGGCTTTCCTCCAAGGTAGGTCTGCTTTCGGGCGGTCAAAGACAGGCTGTCACTCTGCTTATGGCGACTATCAGAAAGCCGAAGATTCTTCTGCTTGACGAGCATACTGCGGCTCTTGACCCAAAAACCGCCGCAAAGGTGCTTGAGATAACAGACAAAATAGTAAACGAAAACCGTCTTACCACCCTTATGATAACACACAATATGCGCGATGCCATCAGTCACGGCAACCGTCTTATTATGCTCCACGAGGGCAGAGTTATAATCGACGTGGCAGGCGAGGAAAAGTCAAGGCTTACCGTTGAGGATCTGCTGGAGATGTTCAACAAGGCAAGTGGCGACCATTTCTCAAGCGACAGAGCAATTCTTTCTTAAAATATCAGAAAAAACCGAGCAAGCGCTCGGTTTTTCTATTATTTAGGGTTGATTTTAAAGTAAATATATGATAAAATATATAAGTTAATCAAAAAAAAGAAGAAGCAAAGCTTTTTCTTCTTTAAGGAAAAGGAAGAGTAATATGTATTACGGATATCGTATCAGCGACTATACTGCCGATCTTGCAAGGAGAGCAGAGACAGATTGTAAAGAAATATTTGCAAAAATCGAGGAAAATGCCCTTATTTGCTCAGCGAAGGTGCTTTCCGCCTTTCAGGAATGTAAGGTGTCTACTGCCGATTTTATCGAGGTGACAGGCTACGGCTTCGCCGACTCGGGTAGAGACAAGCTGGAGGAGATATACGCCAGTGTTTTCGGTGCGGAGGATGCCCTCGTGCGCCCTCAGCTTATGTCAGGCACTCACGCCCTTGCGGTCACACTCGGCGGTCTTTGCAAGCCGAATGATACCCTGCTCTACATAACGGGTACTCCCTACGACACTCTGCAGACTGTTATCGGCACTGCGGGTGAGAGCCGCAACTCGCTTATGGCTTACGGCGTTAAGTATGAGGAGATCGATCTCAAGGACGGCGACTTTGACATTGAAGCGATAAAGGCAAGACTTTCAGAGTCCTACGTTAAGGTAGCGGCAATTCAGCGCAGCCGCGGATATGCGCAACGCAAGAGCCTTACCATCGCCCAGATTGAGAGAGCGGTTAAGGCTATCAAGGAGGTTTCTCCCGATACAATTATTATGGTTGACAACTGCTATGGCGAGTTTACCGAGGACAAAGAGCCTACCGACGTTGGCGCAGACGTTTTCGTCGGCTCGATGATGAAGAATCTCGGCGCGGGCTTTGCCGTTTCGGGTGCTTACTGTGTTGGTACGAAGACGGTAATTGAGGACATAGCCGAAAGACTTACCGCCCCCTGTATCGGCAAGGATCTGGGAGCAAACTTTAATCAGCTTGCCTCCTTCTACAAAGGCTTCTTTATGGCTCCCGCCTGCGTGGCTTCTACCTTGAAGTCTATGGTTTTTGCGGCGAGAATGCTTGAGCTTGCGGGATTTGAGGAGGTTGATCCTCGCTATGACGAAAAGCGCACCGACATCGTACAGACGGTAAATCTCCACTCGGCAGACAAGCTTATCAAGTTCTGCAAAGGAATACAGATGGGCTCTCCCGTCGAGGCGTACTGCATTCCCGAGCCGGGTGATATGCCCGGTTATCCCCACCCCGAGATCATGGCGGCAGGTACCTTCATCACAGGCGCGACCAACGAGCTTAGCTGTGACGGCCCTATCGTAGAGCCCTACACCGCATATATGCAGGGCGGTCTGACCTATGAATACGGAAAGCTCGGCATTATGAAGGCGATTGACACAATGCTTGATCTTGGATAAATTCTAAATTTGGAGTTTTAAATTCGAAATTATTATTGACAACACCTAAATATAGTGCTATAATTTATAACGAACCGAACAGAATATACATCAGGGGTGCGTTTTGCTGAGATGACCGAATGGTCAAACCCTTTAACCTGATACGGATAATGCCGTCGTAGGAAGAATGGATTAGGTGCTATTGCCATTAGTTTACCGCGCGGATGTGTTTATCTGCGCGGTATTTTTTGCGGTTTCTTCACCGCTTCCAAAGGAGGAAGAAAAAATGAAGAAAAACACTCTCGCGCTGTGCGAGGCGGGTATTATGATCGCCCTCTCCACAGTTCTGGCAATGCTGAAGCTGATCGATATGCCCTACGGCGGCTCGGTCACATTTGCACAGATGCTGCCTATTCTTATCTTCGCATACCGTCACGGCCCAAAGCTCGGTATGGGCGCGGCTCTCACCGCCTCGGTGATTCAGCTGCTGCTTGGCCTTGAAAACTTCTCCTACCTGCCACTCGTCACCTGGTACTCTATTGTAGTTCTCGCCCTGCTTGACTACATCGTGGCATACTCGGTATTTGGCGCGGTCGGTTTCCTGCGGGGAAAAATGAATTACAGAACGGCAATGACGGTTGGCGCGGTTGGCGCATCGGTGGTAAGATACCTTTGCCACGTGATCTCCGGCTTTACCGCCTGGGCTGCCTTTGAGATACCCTCGGGCGCGGTGCTTGCCTACTCCGTGGGCTACAACGCCACCTATATGATCCCCGAGACCATAGTTCTCGCCGCGGCGACCTATTACATCTGCTCGGCTATCGACTTCTCGAAGGACACACCCGTAAGAGCAAAGAGAGTTTCGGGCGACGGAAACATTGCTCTGATGAAACTGCTTTCGGGACTTGCCGTATTTGCTGCTATTATCGTTGACACCGTGCTTGTTTTCTCGGAGATTCAGGATGCCGAGACAGGCGACTTTATCCTCTCGGGACTTGCTAACGTAGACTGGATTTCCTTCGCGGTAGTGACTGTTGTTTGTCTTGGCGCGGCGGTAATTCTGCGCGTGGTTGACAAGAAAAAGGAAGAAAAATAATCAGGCTTATGTCGCGTAAAATTCGCGCAAAAAAAGAGCCGCTACCTTCAGACTATGTGGTCGGTAGCGGTTCTTTTTTATTTAGACGCGGTATCGGGGTTGCGTCTTTTCGTCTTTCTTCTCCTCGACGGCTTGCGGCGGATATTCGCCTTTTCAAGTCCCTCTCTATACTCGGCAAGGGAGGCCTCGTCAGCCTGCTTTACAGTGCGCCTTGCGCGCCAGGTTTCGTTAAAGTTTCTATGTAGCTTGAGGGAGAGAAGCATATCGCCGTGCTTCTTACAGGAGAAATGAATAGTATATTTCTGTCCCTTGGAGTGCAGAAGCTTATCCTCCTGCTTCATTTCCTTCTTACAGAGGGGACAGAGTGGAGTCTTAACGACCTCGTCGTCAAGCATCTCGGTAATGGTGACGTATCCGTCGCCGCCTGCATCGGCATCGCCGATAACCGAATCCTCAAGGAACTCGCCGCGGACGGATGAGTAGGTCCTGACTCCCTCGGGGACGTCAAGCTCCTTTGCCACGAGGGCGGTAAAATAAGCATCATTCAGCGCGTCGTGGGCAGGCAGATGTTGCTCCAGACCAAAGTGGTCCATAGCGTATTCGAGCGAGCGCTGCTTTGAGGAATCGTCGGTCTGTCGGTTGAATATCACCTGCAGGTCGTAGACCTTATCGAGCCAGCCTGACGGAATACCGTGTACGTTGAAGTTTTCCTTCAGCATCGGGATATCGTCAGGGCCCCAGGTGAGAAAGCAAAAGTCCCTGCCGCACCACCTTTTGAATCGCTCGGCTGCCTCAGGCAACGGAGTGCCCATATCCATCTGAGCCTGGGTGATGCCTGTAAGCTCGCTGACATGTCTGTGGAGCTTCTTGAAATACTGCGGCTTTACGATTATCTGATAGGAGCCGCAGATGTTCATTCGGGAGTCCAGCTTGACCGCGCCTATCTGAATAACCTCGCCGCGCAGACGGCAGGCAAGACGGCGCTGTACTGCAAGAGCCTTTTGCGCATAGGCCTGATTCCACTCTAAATCAAGTGTAATATAGTACATCTATTAGTCCTTTTTTCATATTTTCTCAATATATTATAACACCCCATATTTTAAAAGTCAATAAGGGGAGAAAAATATTTAAAAATAAAGGTCGCCCGAGTCTTTTTCTTCGGGCGACCGATAGATTAATTCTGTATTTTGGGATTATTCTTCATAAACTCCTTCATAAAGTCAACGAGGCGTTCAACACCCTCGTAGGGCATAGAGTTATAGAGAGAGGCGCACATACCGCCAACGCTGGGGTGGCCTGCAAGGTTGATAAGTCCCTGCTCTTCCGCCTGCTCGATAAACCTCTTATCAAGCTCACCGTCGCCCGTCACGAACGCCACGTTCATCATACTGCGGCACTTCTTGTCCACGGGAGAGGTGTAGTAGGACTGTCCCTGACCGTCAAGGTAGTCATATATCAAGCTTGCCTTTTTCTCATTGCGGCGCTTCATCTCTTCAAGTCCGCCGACCGAGAGAATCCACTCAAGCACCAGCTTTGCAATATAAACGCACCAAAGGGGCGCGGTATTACCCTGCGAATTGCTCTCTACAAGATGTTTGTAATCGAGGATAGAGGGAGTATCCTTACGGGCAGAGCCGATAAGGTCGTTTCGCACGATGACAACGGTAAGTCCCGTGGGAGATACGTTCACCTGCGCGTCGGCGTAGAGGATACCAAACTTGGTGACGTCGATAGGCTCGGAGCAGAAGCAGGATGTAAGGTCGCAGACCAGGGGAATATTTCCCGTATCGGGGATATAATGGAACTTTGTGCCGTAAACCGAGTTGTTAAGGCAGATATGCACGTAATCGGCATCGGGACGGAAGTCCGCGCGGGTTGTCACGGGGACGGTGGAATAGGGGGGAGATGCTCCGCCCGAGGAGGCGGCGATAACGATGTCACCGTACTTCTTTGCCTCGTCGCAAGCGCGCTTTGAGTACTTACCCGATACGATATAGTCGGCGCACTGGTGGGAGGAAAGCAGGTTCATCGGTATTGCGGCATACTGTCCCGTAGCATCGCCCTTGAGGAAAAGTATCTTATAGTTTGCGGGGATGTTCATCAGCCGTCTGAGAGCATCCTCTGCACCCGCAAAGATCTCCTTATACTCAGCGGAGCCACGCTCAAGCTCCATAACCGAAAGACCTGTGTCGCGGTAGGAGAGCATCTCTGCCTGGGCGCGCTCAAGAACCTCAAGAGGAAGCATCGAGGGGCATTGGGAAAAATTATATATCTGATCTCTATCCATTTAAGATTTACGATCCTTTCTTTTTGTCTACAGATATTATACTACTCCGCCGCGCTTTTGTCAAGACATAAAAGCAGCTCGGTCATTTCTCGGTGATCACGCACGGTATAGGTAGGCTCGGGAATATTCAACTCGGGATAGCTGCCCGACTGAGCGGTGTGGATATAGACAGTCCGCATACCCACCAGACTCGCGCCCAAGATATCGTCGCGCATATCGTTGCCAACGTATACGCTGTTCTGCGCGCTGATGCCGAAGCGGTCAAAGGCAAGCTCAAATATCTCCCTCGCGGGCTTTTTCACACCCACGTCGGAGGAGATCACAATGCCGTCAAAGAAGTCGTAGAGCCCCGTGGTGTGAAGCTCGTCGAGGGTAAAGCAGCTCTGCGCGTTGGACACAAGGTAAACTCCCGCACCTGCCGCTTTAAGACGGCGGAGCATATCGACAGCGCCATCAAAGGCGCAGAGGCGAACCATAGAATGCCTTCTGAATTCGCTTGCCAGCGAGGGCGCAACCGAGGTGTCCACCGAGCGAGACGCAAGCATCTTCTCGAATACCGAAAGCAGATCTATCTCGTGATACTCTCCCCTCTTTTCCGCGGCGCAGAGCGAAAGATACTCCCGTCTGACAGAAGCTCCCTTCTCCTCGCCGTCGCCGAGCAGAGAGGCCACACCCTCCCAAAGCTCCTCGCGGCTCTCGTCGGTCCATATATCTACCAACGTGCCGTATAAATCAAAAACAAAGTTCATAGCATTCTCCTTGCATTTTCTAAGGATATTTTACTACAAATCAAGGCTTATGTCAAGAGAAAAGGCTATCTCCGCAGAGATAGCCTTTAATAAATAAATTAATCAATCGTGGTCGGATGGAAAACAGCAGGATCATTTTGCTTATCGTCAAGCGTTGTGCTGTTTATCATACTGTACTCAACATATCCAAACTTTTCGTTATAAAGATCGATGGTAGCATTGGAATTATGTATCTTATTGTACCTTCCGTAGTATATATTGACGGTTGAAGATCTTCTGCAGCTTGCCTCACCGTTACCGTTGGTAAGCGGGTTGGTTGCAATAGAAGCACTGCTACCGTTCATCACGATTGTACTAACATAGTCGTTGGCTGTATTGCCCGCGATCTCGCCCGAAGCACCGAATACAACATAGGAGTAGTCGTAAACATTGAATGCGTCAAAGTTACTTCCGTCACCAAACACACCGGCATAAACATAGACCTGCGCCTGATTGCCCGAGCTGGAGCTATAATCATAAGCGCTGTTAAATGTATCAATACCCGTTACGAAGGCTCCGCCGTTACCGCCGTTAAAGGTTCCACCGTGGATATTAACAACGGCTCCTCCGATAACCTTAAGTCCATAATATGCACCGGGACCAGATTTGCCTACAAAGAAGGTGTCTCTATATCCGTTTGCAGCCGAGTTCGTGTCCTTATATGTCATTTTACCGTCAAAGTTACCGCCGTAAACATTAATTGTTCCTCGGCCGTTGGCGGCAATTCCATTACCGTAATAAGCTACATAGTTTCCGTTATACACGGTAATATTTCCGCCATTCAGCTCTATTGCGTGTCCGCCGGTAATACTTCTCTTACACTGCCATCCGCCAAGTCCGCTAAAATATCCAATGGGATCGTATGCTGTGTTGTAATACTCCTGTCCGCTGGCAAGAACCGAAATGTCAGAGTCAGAGCCGCCCTCTGTACCGAGGAAGATGTTTCCGTTGGATGCATCAGAGCCGGAGCCGCCCTCAATACTGGAGCAGCACACGCCGCCGCCCGCCTTGTTTTCAATGGTAGCCTTTGTAATGGTTACGTTACCGCCAACCACGCGAACGGCATAGCTGGTAACCTCAAGAGTGTTATAGTAATATGTAGCCTGATCGTAAACATTCTGCAGACCCGTATGAGTGATGTTGGTAACTCCCTCAGAAACGAAGTTTCCGCCCGACACATATATACCGTCGGTATTCTGATAATCAACATATCTGTTGTCGGTTACGTCATCAAACAAAAGAGGCAGCTGAATGGTATAGCGGTTTGTGGGGCTGTCTGTTCTTGTGTTATTAGAAACAATAGTATAATTACTGCCCTCGGCAAAGGTTATGTCACCATCTGCAACCGCAACAGCAGAAGCATAAGAGGTTTTTATACTACCCGTGCCGTAAAAGTCAAGCTTGCCGCCGCAAAGTGACGCGCCTACCTCGTGACAGGTAATATTAGCATTTGTCAGAGAAACGCTGGAGATATCAGACTCAGAGCCGTCGGTCATAAGCGTTACACCCGTACAGGCTCTGTATGTGCTGTTAGCGGCCTTGAGGGGTTTACCTGCACCGACACTGACGTCTGCGCCATCAAGAGAAATGTGGAATCCAACATCTCCAACCGAGACGGCGTAAATACCGTGGCAGTTAAGATTTCCGTCAAGGGTAATATTACCACCCGTCATCTGAACAGAACCGCCCGAGGAGTAGATGCCCGTAGAGTTGTCCTTTGTCAGTCTGTATTGGTATCCTGTAGAAAGCACCGAACCGCCGTTCAGCGCATAAATGCCCGTAGAGGAATCACTTGTAATGTTGATGGTACAGGGATCGTTCGTCGGATCTGTGGAAGCAAGCTTAACCTGTCCGTTGGCGGCATAGATGCCTACCTGTCGTCCCGTACCATTCGTTGTGATCTCAGCGAGATCGCCGAGGGTAAGATTGGTATCGGTAATATTAAACTTACCAACACCGGGAACGGTAGAGTAAATACCCATTGCTCCGAAGCCGTTAAGAGTGAGATTTGAGGTATAGAGGTCAAACTGACCGTTGTTCATCACGATGCCTCGCGAGCTGTCGCCGTTCAGCGTAAAGGTTCCGCCCTCAATATAAAGGGCACCGTTTGCCATCTCAATACCGTGGGAGCTCTCACCTGTAAGACTGAGCGTAGCGCCAAAAACATCAAGCTCTCCGTCGGTCATCTGTATGCCTAAGCAGGCAGAGCCCGCAAGAGTGAATACACCGTCAGTTACCGTAAGATGACCGTTTTTCATCTCAATGCCCTCTGCATTTTCACCGATAACCTCAAAGTCTCCGTCCTCAATATTCAGCGTACCGTTGGCAATCTGAATACCCTTGGAATTATCGCCTTTAATGTCAAAGTCTGCGAAGTCAATTGCCAGAACACCGTCAGTCATAAGAATACCTACGGTGCCGTCACCTGTAATGTAAATATCTCCGTCATCAACAGAGAGCTCACCGTTTACCATATGGATACCGGTGTTGAACTGTCCGTCAATAACGTACTTTGCCGCACCGATATTCATAGTACCCTGCGCCATATAAATGCAAGCGGTTTTATCGTTTATAGCGGTGGGCACAGAAGCCGGTATCTTAATGTTCTGCTGCTTTGTAAAGCTTCCGCCGCCTACGTTAAGACTGCCACCGTTCATATGAGCGTTATTGTTATTAGATGAGTAGAACTCACCGTTATCTATCTTAAGAGTAGCATTACCTTTATTAAGTATACAGTATGCCTCGCCAGCCATAGCTAATGCGCCGTTGGGCTCCGCCACGTTCCAGCGGTATCTGTCAAAGTAAACCTTTCCAAACGCCAGCGTATCATCCTCTTTTTCCATAAGGGTGTTGTCATTGGTGCCAAGATTTCCATTTTGAATAGTGCTGTTTGCGTTGGGAATACGGGAGGAAAACTGACCGTTTACGACATTAATAGTACCACCGGTAGAGTTAACACAGGCAGTATTGGGAAGTCCAAAGTAACAGTAGAAGCTGCCGTTCTGAACCTCAAGACTGCCGCTGGACATCTGAATTGCGGCATAGTAATCCTTTATTTCGTTGATTGTTGAAGCGTGCTCTATTACGTTTTCGTATCCATAGATCGCTATTTCAATAGCATCATCTGCCGTAAGACCAAAATCAGCAAGCTCTGCCTCGCTGGCACAAAGATAATTATATCCCTGGTCAACCCAATAGGTATAGTACCAGTTGCAGGAAAGACCCAATCTCTCCTGTCCCTCATCAATAATGTCCTTACTGGTACGGTAATAGCAGTAGGTATCAATGGGAATAGTCAGATCACCGCCTGTATATTCCTTGTCAAAATACAGGTTGCCGTGAGTGTAAACAATGTCGCCATTCTGCTGGGGATAGGACTTTATTATAGGAGCCTCGGTAATGGTCGCAGATACCTCGTAGCCACCTCCGCTACTCCGAGAGTGGAAAATTACCTGCTCGGGATCAGGCTCTACGATAGTTTTCTTAGCATCCTGAGAGGTGGAAACGATCTCGGTGTTATAGGAAAAATACTCGGAGTATCTGGGGCCGGACTCAAAGTGTCCGGTAGCAATGGTAAGAGTACCGCCGTTGATATTAAATACCGATCCAACGGGGTTGTAGAGACCGCCTGTACCCTCCTCCGAGGTGTCAACAACGGTAAGACGAACGCCCGACTTAATATTAAGAATGGGCTCGTAGCCGTTACGCTGAATCTCAATGCCGTTCAGATCAAGAATAAGGTCGGCATCAAGCGTCTCGGCCTTCTGTGTTACGATGAGGGGGTTCTCAATATCATCAGAAAGACGGATGAAGGAGTATCCCTGATTTATTGCAGCGAACAGCTCGGTCTGGTTACGAACCTCAAATACCGAGTTTACCGTGAAATCAAGGTGATCATAAATGATATCGCCATCGGTAAAGGTCGCATCGCTCTCACTGACATAACGAGAAAGAGTTGCGCCAACAAGGCTGAACAAAAGTATAACGAGAGCGAGAGTGAGTATGCTCAGGTGTTTTATGTTAAAGCTTTTCTTTTCGCCGTCCATAGCGCGCTCCTTTCTGTTTTTTTACTGTATCTGTCGGAATGTAACCTTGGTGTAGAGAGGATATTCCTTTGAATAACAAGGGGATAAGAATAGAACCTGAATCTCCTTGCCGTCTACGGTAGCAAAGAAGTCAAGCGTCTCGCCATCCTTATATATTACATCATAGGGGTTGCCCTCCGCGTCAAACATACGCTGGGAAAGCCCTGTAAGAATAGCATTATTATTTTCGTCGTTATCTCTTTCACGGACAAACTTCTGGTAGGTGATCGTTTGGGAAAGCTCGCCTGCAGGAGTAACCTCCCTGTCAGGAATGGAAATCGGACCGCTATCGGTAGTGTTATTGTGATACTGAGCAATTATGCTGGTGGCAGCTTCGCTCATAGCATTATTAATTTCACTATTCTGCTCTCGCCAAGAATATGTACTTCCTTGTCTGTTTACCTTATAAATACTATAGTCGTTAATGGTATATGTTACAGTTTCAGTCTTTACTACGGTCAGATTGGTGTATCTGCACGCCGTCTCGGTTTTGGTAGTAACAACCTCAACAATATAGTTTTGTCCGTCAACAGCCTGTACGGTTTTAACGGTTTTTTCCGTTCCGGAGGAAACCCGATCACCCGATGCATAAGCACTGTAAGTGGTAACAGTATTTTTGGTTATGCTCTCAATTTCAAGCTTATAAAAATTATTACTGTAGTATAATCTGTACGCATCTCTGGCTGTAAGATTTTCGTTATCATAGTCTGTCTGGTGAACATATGATGAATTTGAGTATCTGAAATACAGTATATACTCTGCTGCACCATCGGTAGTATCCGGGTTGGTGAGAGGGTAAATTGTTTCCGTGACAGTACTGTTCTCAAAAGAGTGTTCCACATTTGTAATGGGTGTGACGATCGGCGGATATGGTTTGGTTCGTGTATCATCATCCTCAATAGACTCGCCCACATTATATACCTTCATTGAAGCGATAGGATACTCATCATCGGGTTGATCTGCCCAAGATGCATCAAGACCCAGGTTGGTGTCGCTGTTATATACTTTCTCCTTAATGGAGGAGAAATAAACCTTATCGCCCTGCTTAAGGTTGTTAGGGGATACAAGGGCGCCGACATTATCAGAGTCCTCAACCATAATAAATGCGCCAAGGTGATCGTCAGTCAACGCCTTGGTAGGCGCAATGGTAAGGCGGTATCTATGTGTAACCTCCTCGCCCGCCTCAAAGACAAACAGGGGCAGATGAATAGAGATCCTATACATTTCAACCATGGTAGAGATGCTTGCACGCAGAGGCGGCAGAAGCTCTCCCATCTCGCTGTCAATAGTCTCCTTACCAAACTCGGAGGTATCCCACGCACGGAACAGGATAACCTGCTCTATGGGCATAGTAACCGTCTCTATACGGATAGTAAGAGGAGCTGTGACGTCGGGATCATCCTCATCAAGCTTAGGCAGCTTATACTCAGTCGTACAAATGATCACGCCGGCATTGCTCTCAAAGGTAAATGTGTGATCGTGGTCTACGTCAACACCGTTGTAAAGAGCCTTGCCCGATGCGACATGCGACTCGTGGAGGCGCGCTGAATCAATAAAGTGGCCAAGATTCATCTGCGTGGTTACGGGGTGACCGTCCATAGCAAGAAGCTGGAACGCCAGATTCTCGGTAAAGCCCACAGGAGCAAGGAAATTAATATCATACTCCATACGGACATCCGTCGGTATCCTGTTGCCCTCATCATCGGTCTCAAAGCTGTTTATCACAAAGTCAATAGAACGAAGGCTGTTAAGGGCAATATCGTCCTCGCCACCGTCTCCGCCCCAGAAGGCAGTGTTGGAAAACGACAGCGCGCTTACGCCATCAATAACCGCAGAGCCGCGCATGGCAGCGGCATTCGGACGCTTGTTGATAGTGTCGCCGGATACATACTTTGCAAAGGAAACAGTTCCTGTCAGTGCGACAAGAGAGGCTAAAAGGAAGCAAACGCAGGACACGAGATTTTTCTTCACAAAATCGCGTGTGTAATCAAATATCTTTTTGATTTTTTCTTTCATATTTGCCTCCTTTCATAAGATTTTCTACCTATTTATTATTTATTAGTATTTTCTGTATTATCGTTGTTTGTTTCTTGGTTTGTGTTTTCCTGCTCTTCCTCGGTGGCAGCAGGGGTGTTATCATCTATATTTTCGTCTTTTGGTTCGTTATTTTCTTCGTTGTTTTCCTGTTTTTCCTCAGCCTGATTTTCCTCGGGCTTGATTATAAAGGATCCGAGTGCAATAATCGCAAGGCAGGCTACAATATATAGCCACCCCTCCTCCTGCACCCAGGTTGCGAATACGCCAACCTTTGGGAATACATGTATAACCTCACCAATAATAATATCCGGGGTTACATCCTCGGTGTCCTTTGTATTGTTGTTGTCACCCTTGGTGACAAATCCGTCATCTGTGTAATTAATAATACGGTGTGTAGTGGGAATTGTATCTCCCTCGTGCAGATAGGTGATAATATCACCGATCTTATAATCATCGGTCTTCTTAATGAGAATCATATCGCCGATCATCAGCTCGCTCTCCATGCTTCCGGTATCAACGATCAGCGTCGCGTAGCCAAAGGCAGAGGGCACGGGGCTCTGCAATATGAACTTGTCAATCGCGAGCCAGGCAACCAGCGCAACAAGTGCGCCGAAAATTGTCAAAACAATTCCCCAGAGGACTTTTTTTATGATTATAAAAGGACGGCTCGTGAAGATCGCCTTTATTTTTGATACAAAGCCTTTTTCTGTCATTTCAGCCTCCAAAACCAATAGGTTTTTCTAAAGAATTGTTAAAAAGTTTTTTTCTCCCCTCCCCTTTTGGGAGGGGAGAAGTGTGTTAGTTTAGAATTAACTCTAAAGCGAATTATTCCTGAACCTGCTCTACGGTTACAGTAAGGTCAAACGTAAGTGTGCTGCTGATCTCTTCAAGAGAACCAAGCGCATTTGCAGGACCAAGAACGGAATTGATTGCCTCAAGAGTTGTCTTGCCTGCCGCATGTGCACCGATCGCAGTATCATACTTGTTATTAGCGCCGTTATCAAATGCCCAACGCCAGTAGAGGGTGTAGGTCTTATTACTAAGATTTGTACCTGCTTCTATATCAAGAGTTACATCGGAAAGAGCAGAAGATGCCTTCCAATCGCCCTCCTCAGGTGCAGCATTACCTTCAACAAGAGCCCACTGAATGGGATAATAAGTAGTGCCGTAGTGAATATCAGAGTCAAAATTAATATCAAGAGCAAGCTGCGCCTTAACCTCGGTAATACCGTTGATTACAATAGTGGTAGAGCCGGTGGTGCCGGGAGCTACAACATTATTTGCAGAGGCGGTAGCATGAACCGCTACGCCATTGGAAGCAACCTTGGTTGCATAAGCACTTCCACCATCCTTGGTATAGTCCTTAGAGAAAAGACCGTCGGTGTTGGCAGTAATTACGATACCCCACTGAGCTGCGGTAGCAGTTGTATCATTTACTTGCGCAGAGCTAACATATCTTGAATAAGTCATTGCGCCCATACCAACAACGAGTGCCACCATAAGCACCATTGCTATGATAACGAGTGACTTTTTCTTTGTTTCATTCATTTTCATAATTAGAAATCTCCTTCTAATCTTCTTTTTTATCGTGAAGTCGTTTGTTCATAAGCCACGCTACGTAGAATACAATAACGCCCGCGTTCGCCATAAGCAGGATAAGCCATAACCAGCGGATCGTACCGCCGTACTCCTGATTTCTGTCGTCATCGGCGCTGATGGCTATTCCGCCCTGCGCCTTCGGGTCATTATGCTCTGCTGCATAGGTGTTAATTCCCATAGTGAGCGATACGCCCTTTTCTGCAGCGAGATCGCCGTAGAGTGTATCAAGCTCATCATTTCCTCCGTGGAACTGCCAACGGAGCTGAAGCTCATACTCCTCATAGGAGGATGCGCCAAGCTGGCTTGAATACTGATTAAGTGTGGCATCGCTTACGCGAACCCACTCGCTCTCGCCGCCGATGATGTATTCGCCGCGGGAATTAAGCATACGAACCTGTAAGGGAAAGTCCTTACTATCCTTGACCTCGTCGCCTACCTTCAAGGAGAAGAAGAGATCGGTAGAATAATAGACCGCCATATTTCCGCTGTTGTACATTGAAAATCTATATGTGGTCTCTGTACCGGGAGCGATAACCTTGTCACCATCAAGTGATGCTACGGTCACACTGCCCTCGCCGTTCTCATAATCTGCCTTGAATATGTCAATCTGTCTACCCTTGGTCCAGGCACCCTTATGGTCGTCGGTATAGAACTCAGGCTCTTTACTTACGATAAACAGGATGTCGGTGTCCTCGGGAAGAACATTGTTCACACGGAGGGCAACAAGTCCTACGGTGAGAAACAGAAGTATAAAGACTATGTTGGTCATAAACATGATCCAGAGCCAACCCTTTCTGTCAAAGGGATGAGCGTTCGGCTTTTTTTCCGCGCCATTGTCAGACATTGTTGCACCTCCTTTGTGAGTCAATTTTCAACATTCTTCTTAAATGTCTTTACTTTGCCTTCGGCAATTTAATTAGTTGATCTGAGTTGCGGTAACTGTGAGATCGTAGTGAATGGTAAGGTTGTAATCTGTGCCTGCAACCTTAGCGGAGTTTTCGCTGCTGCCTGCTGCGAGGTTACCGAGAACGGTATCAGCCTGATCGTTACCACCCTCGTATACCCACTCCCAAGAAAGCTCAAAGGTAGCTGCAAGGTCGGTGGTGGGATCATAGTTAGCGGTGGTGTTGTAATTTGCATCAACCCAAGCCTTGATCTCTGCGAGAGTACCGGTGATGGGAGCACCAAGCACGCCGGTAGCGCTGGAGGTCTGAGTAAGGGTGAATCTTACAGGATAGTAGTCTTCAGCAAGAGTGAAGGTGTCACCTGCATCAGCAGTGCACTCGTCGTAGTAAGTACCTGCCTTAAGAACAACATCCTGAACGTTCTCAAAGAGAACATTGATGTTAACTGCTACCTCGGGAGTGCCGCTGATTGCAAATCTTGCAACAGAGGACTCGGTGCTGCTGGTACCGGGAGCTACTACATTAGCAGCGTCGTGGGACTTAACAGTAACACCATTGGTAACATTAGAGTACTGGTTAGAGAAGTTGGAATCGCCATCAACCTCAATTCTAACACCCCAGTGCGCAACTCTGGCAGTATCAGATGCGCTGTCAGAGGTCGTGTATCTTGCAAGAGTTGTGCCGATCACACAGGTGGTGAGGAGTACAAGTACAAGCAAGCCGCACATAACTTTTACATTCTTGTTGTTTTTCATTGTTTTTCTCCTTATGTAAAATAAATAACTTTTATAAAATACCGCCTATTATGGCTATAAGCGGAAAATATAAAACACTGTAAACGAGGAATTACTCCTCGGACTTACTCTCTGAGAGCTCAGGGTCTGTCGGGGCTGCGGACTCTTCCGTGCCGACGGGCTCTGTAGGCTTTTCCTCAGTAGATTCGGTGGCGGGCTGCTCATTTTCCTTTGCCTGAGCGGCCTTCATAGCCTCAAGCTCGGCGCGGAGAGCGTCTATGTCGCCCTGCTTTTCCTGATTCTGCTTTTCTTTCTTTTTCATCTCAAGGATGATAAGGGTAGCTACGACCAGGATAATGGGAATAATAACCACATATGAGTACTGACTGGTGAAGAGCAGGACCTGACCAAGCTGCCAGATATGTACTCCCGTCCAGAGTCCGACCACGTTCTCCGCGGGAACGGACAGTCTGTCCTCTATGTTGTTATAATCTCCCTTGGTACGGTAAGAAACATCTCCCGTAACATCGTCAATAATAATAGAAACAATTCGGTGTGTTACCACACTCTTGCCGCTGCTGTCGGGGTCAAAGAATGAAATTACATCTCCTACCTTAAGATCAGCTGTATCTACCTCTTCACAAAAAATCAGGTCCCCCTTATTAATTTCGGGACTCATAGAGTCGGTAAGCACGATAAGCGGTATTTTGCCGAAAAAGCTTGGTACCTTGTCAGGATTGATAATACCCTGAACAATAAGCACACAGTTGAAAATCAAAATGGGGATCAGCAAAACGCAGACAACAACAGCGACAATATTAACGACCTTCTGTGCCTTATTAAGCTTTACCTCGTCGTTACTTGTCTTAGTCTCAACGTTAAACATTTACTACTTCCTCTCTAACGGGCGCCTCCGCCTCATTTTCTTCTTTTTCTTTTCTTCTCTTTTCGCGGCGCTTTTCTCTCGCAAGAGCCTTCTTATGCTCCTTATCCTCGGCGATCTGAGTGCACACAAGATCAATACCGTCCTTTATTGCTCCAACCGCAGAGGGCTCGGTTACACGAATAGATGAAGCAGACTGCTTGATCTTTACTCCGCTGTTGTTGGCATAATCAAGAACGTCTCTGTCAAGGAACTGGAACTCGCAAACTATCTCTCCGCGCTTGATAGCGATACGAAGCACCTTGTAGGATCCGATCTTGTAGTCATAATAATTCTCGTACTTAAGCTCTCTTACCCCTTCCTTGCCAAGTGCGTGCTTAATGATATCATCAAAGAAACGCTTGTACTCGGTGGAAAGAGTAGCATATTTTTCCTCAAGGGAAAGTGTCGCTCTTGAGAATACCACTGCGTTTTCATCCTCGGGCTTATCCGCGGGAGCGGGCTCTGCGACAGGTTCAGCAGGTGCTTCAGCTAACTCCTCAGCAGATTCGCTCTCCCTTGCATCAGCAAGAGCGGTTGCCGCCCTGGCAATTAACTCGGAGAGCTCCTCCGCGTTTATGCTGGTCGTGGGCTCTTCCTTCTGCTGCTTTTTTTGACTATGCTCATGAATAATGTCACGAACAATAACCACGATTGCAAAGAGACAGAGGGAACACAGGAAAAGCATAAACACAACTATGATTGCCTGTAACATTCCATCCATAATTCTAATTCTCCTTTATAGTAAAAATATTTAATGCTAAATAATAAATAATTATATATTCGTTTGTTAATTAAGTCAAGATTTATTTTTATTATTTTTACAAAAAATATAAATGTACTTAAAATATGCACATATTCAAAGTTTATCTTTTAGCTATTTTGCTGAACAAGCAGCCCCCCTATCATATTAATGTATATCTTAAAAAAATCACCATGTGACAAAAAACGCGATATACGTATATACGTTTTTGACAATGGATATAGAAATAAAGTAAATAATTGTTTACCTTGATTGATTTTCTTTTTTGTAAACTTTCATTTACGTTTTTTGGGTGAAATAAAAAACAGACGGCCGAAAATCAGCCGCCTGTTTCGCGTTATATACTATTATCAGAAGGGATAATCATCGGGGTTTACGCCGTCGGGAATAACGGGCGTACCCTCAGCGCCGAGGGTGATGCCGAAGAGGTTAGCAAGGTCATTGTACTGCTGCTCCTTTTCGGGATTGGAAGCAATAGCCTCGTTAAGCTTACTTTCGATCTCAGCCTTGGTCTCCTCGTTCATATTCGCGGTAGCGTCCTGAACGGTGGTGGAGAGGTCCTCGTTGTTGTTTATAGATTCGGTGACGGTATCAAGACATACGCTGGAGTTGATAACCGCGTCAACAGACTGAACGAGCTGATCTTCGGTGGTCTCCTCAGGTCTTGTAGCGATGTTTATAAGTCCTGCGAACGCCTCTGCCTCCTGCTGAACGAACTCGTCTCTTGCCGCCTGCTGCTCCTCCTCGGTTGCGCCTGCGTTAGCCTCGATATTCTGCTGAATACCTGCCTGCAGGTTCTCGTAGTAGGTGCCTGCCACGTCGAGAATGATCTCGTTCATCTCGTTCTGCTCCTCATCCTCGGGATCCTCGGGCTCTTCCTCGGGAACGAACTCGTCGGGATTGAAGTCCTCACCGAAATCGCCATCGAAGTTATTATCGAAGTCGGGATCCTCTGCAGGAGGATTATCCTCAGAGCCGCTGTCGCCCGAGCCGCTGTTGCCTGTAAGGAAGCCCTCAACCATACCAACGAAGAACTCTCTGTTCATATCGTTGAACTCGGGGTCGTTGTTGTCGTACATACCGCCAAGAGCATCAACTGCGGAGTCGGTGGAAAGTGTGGGAGGATTCTCGGGCTGGTCGTTGCCGCCCTGATCGTTGCCGCCCTGGTCGTTGCCGCCCTGGTCGTTTCCACCCTGATCGTTGCCGCCCTGGTCGTTGCCGCCCTGGTCATTGCCGCCCTGATCGTTGCCGCCCTGGTCGTTGCCGCCCTGATCGTTGCCACCCTGATCATTGCCGCCCTGGTCGTTGCCACCCTGGTCATTGCCACCCTGGTCATTACCGCCCTGATCATTGCCGCCCTGGTCGGGGTTGTCGGGATTATCGGGATCCTCGTTGCCACCAAAATCGGGAAGCACGGGTGCGCTCTCAAGAGCAGACTCGATCTCACCGAGCATTTCTTCTATCTTCATCTCCTGCACGGTCTGGTATCCGCCGAAGCCAAGGATACCAACGCAGACGACGAAGGATGCAAGCTTAATTAAAAATTTCATTACTGCTCACCTCCAAAGGTAGTGATCGCCCATCTGATGTTGACTGCGATCTGGTTCATACAATCAGCATAGGACTTATTATTATTCTCAACGATGTTATTGATCTGGAATGCAATAGATGGCTTCATATAAGTAGAGAGCATCTCGTTCTTTACAAGTCCCTCGATAAGAAGGGGAGGAAGCTGATTGATACAGCTGGTCTGCTTCATAACGTCCATAGTTGCACCGAGAGTACCAAACTGATCTACGAGATCAAGCGCGCCCTCTATTCCCTTAGACGTATCCATATTGCCGAGAGAATCCATAAGACCGAGAAGGTCCATAATGATATCTACGCAAAGACGGCTGTCCTTTGCCTTCTCCTCATCGGTCCAATCGGTGAAGTTGGTAGCCGCAAGCATCTTCTCTACAGTAACCGCGTGGGAAACGAAGCCGTCCTTCGCAAGAATTCTGTTTGCAACCTCAAGGCTTGCCGCGTCGGCGGTGGAGGAAACGTATGCGTTAAGAATGGTGTAAAGGTTGTCACGGGTGAGCTTTGCGGTGCCGGACTTAAGAGTAAGCGCGTTAACAACTCCTGCTACGGGAGAGATATAGTCCTTATACTGCTCTCTGTTCTCATCGGTGACAGTGATGATAGTCTTGTTAGTCTTATCGTAAATGTAGGTTATACCGTTAATATCAATAGTGAACCAGCCGTAGGTCTTATCCTCGGATGCGTGAGCGAAGGCAGACTGTACCTTCTCCCAATGCGCAACGTAGGAGGTGAACATCTTGTGACCGGATACCAGAGAGGAGGTTCTGCCGCCGTTCTGCGCTATGGTGTAAACGTAATACTTGATAGTGTTGGACTTGAACTCTGTTGAATCGCTCTTTACCATCTGGGTGAGAAGCTCATCCATAAAGATATCGTATGCCTCTGCATCGTTTGCAGGGATCTGAAGGGTTTCGCCAAGGATCTCGATACCGAGCTCAAACGCGCCCTCAACGGTAGGACCGAAGGCGGAGAGACCTGAGATAGCCTCAACCACGTCACCGAGGATCTCCTCGTCCTCAAGCATAGACTCAAGGTCGGCGTTTCCGGAGATAAGAGCTGCGAGAATTCTACTTTCGGCAAGGACGCCTACTGCGCCGCCGAGAGCCTGAATATCCTTTTCGATAGTAGCCTTATCAGCGTTCTTGTAGTAGTCTACGAAGTTGTTGATAAGACCGCCCATAAGATCCTCCTCCGCAGGCTCCTCCATCTCAAGATCTGCGATAACTCCCATAAGAACGTCGGCAAGGAGAGAGGATACCATAGGATCGGAGATGATCGCGTTTACGTCGCCCTTGATAGCGGTGCACTCGGACTTAGCCGAGGTGATCTGCGCAGCTGCGCTGACGCCGTGGGTGATAATTCCCTTAAGAACATCGTCGGCATAAACAACTGTACCGTTTTCAAGTGTGATCTTACCGCCTGCGCGGGTGGTATAATTCATAAGTCCCGAAAGACCGATAGCATCGTAGAAGCCTGCAACGAAGCTGTTGCTATAGGGGCCTACTACGTACTCGTTTACTACGTCAACGATCTGATATACCTGGCTGTCGTCAGCGTCGGAGGTCTCGATGGGATCGGTTGCCGAGGTGGCAACGCTCATTATGTAGAAGGTGGGCATCAGAAGCACCGAGAGAATAAGTACGCCACTGACTACGCCACAGGCGATAGACACGATTCTCTTCCAAGCGCACTCGGGATAAAATACGGGCTTCTTTTTCTTCTTTTCCTTCTTAGCCTTACCCGGCTTCTCGGGAGCGGGCTCTGCTACGGGAGCAGGCTCTGCGGGAGCTTCCTCCACAGCAGCCACAGGCTCTGCGGTAGCTTCTTCAGCAGGTGCTTCTTCAGCGGGAGCTTCCTCTGCGGGTGTTTCCTCTGCTTGAGCTTCCTCTGCGGGAGCTTCCTCTGCGGGAGCTTCCTCTGCGGGTGTTTCCTCTGCGGGAGCTTCCTCTGCGGGTGCTTCCTCTGTCGTTTCCTCTGCGGGAACAACACACTCATCACTCTGCGCACTGCACTCTGCGCTCTGCACTTCCTCAGCGGGAGCTTCTTCTGTTGCTTCTTCAGCAGGTGCTGCCTCCGCGGGTGCTTCTTCAGCGGGAGCAGGCTCTTCATTCTGCATTTTGCATTCTGCATTCTGCATTTTCTTCGCCTGGCTCTTCTCAATGCCGCGAACTACGAAGTAGATAACGATTCTGAGAACCCAGAGAATGAGAAGGAAAACAAGGACAAAGAGAATGGGGCTGACGAGGGTAGATGCAAGACCGTTGATAAGTCCTGCCGCCGACTCAAGTTCGGGGAGCATAGAGGCAAGGTTGACCATATTCAGGACCGTTGCCACTGCGTTCTGGAATACGCCGCCAAGCTGTAATCCAAAGGTGATTAAAAATGATACTACTACCGAACCGAGCCTGAGAGTATTTCTGAGCATCGACACGGAGAAAGACTTGGTCACGCCCCAGACTATTGCCACGAGGAAGAGTGCCAAGAGAATCCATTGTAAATCCATAATGTCCTCCAAAATAAATATTTTTATACATTTTAAGGATACCACACAAAATGTCAAATTGCAAGGTAGTATTCACATTTATTTAAAATAATATGAAATGTTTACTAAAAATGCCACGGGCTTTTTGTCAAAAAAGCACCAAAGGGGAATATGCGTCCAAAAAAGTTTACAAGCTATATTTTCTCATACCGCTTGCAAAGCAGAGAAAATAGTGCTACAATAAATGCATACAAATTTATTTTCCGGGAGGAAAAGATATGAGTTTTTCTGAATTTTTGAATTCAAGGCGCCAGGTCTGCCGCGCGCTCGTCAAGGAGCTTGGCAGAAGCTTTGCCTACGTTGGAATTCTCGGCTCGGACGTCAGGTCCACGGCAATACGCGTAAACCGTGCCACCTCCGACATCGGTGAGGGCGGTGCTGCCGAGTGCGGCTTTGTTATCAAGATGCATAACGGTCGCGCATTCTTCGAGTATTCTATCGATGATATTTCGGGTGATATCCCCACCCTTGCGGCAAGGATAACCGAGGCTGTAAGGACCGAGCAGTCGCTTACCGACAGAGAGATCTCCGTCCCCCTGCCAAAGGACACGCCCTTGGTAAAGTCCTTCGAGCGCCCCTGTGATTTTGAAAGCTTTTCCGACGAGGAGCTGCTGGCAAAATGCGTAGAGATAAGGGATGCTATTCTTGCAAAGAGCGATAAGCTGCTTAACGCCACGGTTGCCCTGATGCCCTTCACCGTATCGAAGCTGTTTATTTCAAAGAACCGAGAGCTTGACCAGTTCTACTCCTGGGTGAACGCTATGGCTGTTGCAGTTTACCGCGAGGGTGAAAAGATGGTTATGGCACGCGAGGGTACATATTCAAACCTTATGGCAGAGGCTATCTCTACCCTGCCCGATCATATTGACAGGCTGGTGACAAAGTGCGAAAAGCTCGCCACCGCGAAGCCCATCGTACCGGGCGTGTACGACGTTATCACCGATCCTTCGATCTCCGGACTTATCGCCCACGAGGCATTCGGTCACGGCGTTGAGATGGATCAGTTCGTAAAGGATCGGGCGCTGGCAAAATATTACCTTGGCAACTACGTTGCCTCCCCGATCTGCAATATGCGTGACGGCGCGGCGGCAACCTTCTCCACCGCATCCTATTTCTTTGACGACGACGGTGTGCTTGCCCAGGACACGCAGATAATCAAGGACGGAATTCTGGTTTCGGGCATATCCGACCTGGTATCCGCCACCGAGCTTGGCACCGAGCCTACGGGCAACGGCAGGCGAGAGTCTTATAAGAGAAAGGCGTATTCCAGAATGACAAACACCTTCTTCTGCCCGGGAAATGACAAGCTCGAGGATATGATAGCCTCAATAAAGCACGGATATATGCTCTTTGAGACCAACAACGGTATGGAGGATCCTAAAAACTGGCAGATCCAATGCACCGCCGAATACGGAATTGAGATAATTGACGGAAAGCTTACCGACAATTACGTTTCTCCCGTGGTTATGAGTGGCTCCGTTCCCGAGCTGCTCAAGTCCATATCTATGGTTTCGGACGACTTCAAGATCATAGGCTCGGGCTCCTGCGGAAAGGGATATAAGGAATGGGTTCGCGTTTCGGACGGTGGACCTGCGCTGAAAGTGAGGGTAAAGCTTGCATGAGAAACAGAGTAATTAATATATTAAAGAACACCGATGGCATCTCCGACTGGAGAGTGCTGTCCACCAGGACAGAGTCCACCCAGCTTTTCTTCGTCCACAATAGCCTTGAAACGGTGAGAAGCACCGACACCACCGACGTTAAGGTGACCGTTTATCTGCTTCACGATGGGGCGATGGGCGAGGCGACCTTCTCGGTCTATTCCTCCTATGATGACGAAAGGATCGCTGAGGAGATAGAAAAGGCGAGAAAAAAGGCGAGCATTATTTCAAATAAGCCCTACACCATTCCCGAAAACGAGCAGGGTGAGTATGCCACCGCATCGAATTTTACAAGCTACGCGCCTGCGTCTCTTGCGGCGAAGATAGCCGACGCCTGCTTTAATGCGGACGATATGGAGGGCGGATCTATCAACGCCCTTGAAATATTCGTATACAAGGATACCGTTTCGGTCACTAACAGCCGCGGAATCAATAAAACGCAGGTAAAGCACAGAGCTATGGTTGAGGCGATACCCACCTTTACCGCGGGTGAGAGCGTGGAGCTGTACGAGCAGTATAACTTCACCGAGTTCGACCGCGACAGAGTGCGCGATGAGATAGCGGTAAAAATGCGTGAGGTTAAGGACAGATACGAGGCGAAGGCTCCTGAAAAGAAGCTCTGCTGCCCTGTTCTGCTCGGCGCGCCCGAGCTGGAATCGCTCTTCTACAATTTCGCCTACAACCTTAACTTCTCGGCTGTATATCAGCACTCAAACGCCTTCTCCGTCGGTGACGATATTCAGAAGGGTGCCAAGGGTGACAAATTCAGCGTGACGATGTGCGGCGCGGTAAAGGGCAGCGTTTCCTCCTCCGCCTTTGACGCTGACGGCTACACCCTTACCGACAGAAAGATTATTGAGGACGGACGGGCGGTGGCACTCTTCGGCGGTGTGAGATACGCCCAGTATCTCGGCGAGGTGGCTACGGGTAATCTCGGCTGTATATCGGTGGAGTGCGGCAGCCTTACCGACTATGAAAAAAGAGCTGCGCCCTACTTCCGCTGCGCCTCTATGTCGGGACTTCAGGTCGATATTTACAACGACTATATCGGCGGCGAGGTTCGCCTCGGCTACTACTTCGACGGTGAAAGGGAGATCCCCGTGACGGGTATATCCATCAGCGGCAAGCTGAGCAACGCTATCGCGAATATGCGCCTCTCAAACGAGACCGTCACCTACGAAAGCTACACGGGCCCGAAGTGCGCGCTCCTTGGCGGAATTGAGATAGTTTAATCGGACGTAATTCAGACACATCCGTCGGACACAGAAGAAAAAAGGACACTCTAAAAAGTGTCCTTTTTCGTTTATTCTTCCTCTAAGTCTATGATAATGCATAGATGAATAGCGGCTACCACAAGGAGGAAGGTTCCGTATATCCACCATAGCACAATATTTCTCCCTCGGCGACTCGCTCTGAAGGCAACGATGAATCCGAGAATTTGGCATACAAGCCAAAAAATTCCCACCCCAACATCCTGAAGAAACATCTCCACGGATAACGTTATCATTCCTGCGGCGCATAATAAAAGAGTGACTATTTTTACAATTCGCTCGAAGGTTTCAATATTCTTTTGTTTTTTCTCGATCTGACCTTCGGATTCAAGATATTTTTTCTTAATTTTTAAATACAGTAAATGTATCATAGCCACGGGAAACAGAAAAGAGCCGTACATCCACCAACGAATATAACTCCTGTCCATATGCTTCGCAATGTTGGCAGGAATAAGACCTATAATCAATGCCAATGGCACAAGTATCATTTGAGGAACTAAAAGTGGAGCCACGAAGGCTGCAAACCATATTCCTAATTTTATCCAATTTGCCTTAGACTTGTCTTTTTCCTCATATATTTCGTTTTTTAACTTGCTTATAAACTCCCTGTACTCTGTCTTTGCTTCCGCATTAATACCGCTGTAAAGATCAACGTTGATCTCAGGAGCTTTTTCCCCAACTAAAACTGCCGAATTACAAATCAGCGCTTCTATCTTTGTTTTTATTTTTCCTATCCTATCCGCCACTCTGTTCCTTAAAATACTGTTAAATATTTCAACATTTGATCTGCTCTGCTCAAAGTACAAATAGGTAACCGCGGTCATTATTTTGAAAGAAAAATCTTTAATTATGTCGCCATCGTGGAACATAATCGTAAGGTCAATAGGGTAGCTTCCCTGAACTGAAACGGTAGGCATAGATCCTATTCCAATGCCGGCATTACTTATTCCAAGCATAGTAGAACGGGAGTTGACCACGTTGGTAGCTCCACCATTCAAGCTGATGCTTACAAGATTTTCTATCGGGCAAACGAATTGTATACCATTACCATAATAAATACCTATCGTCTGCTGATTACTGTCATAGAAATAAGCAAGAGTCTCTTCCTCACTAAAAAAGCTTATCTCGGTTGCCCCTACTTTTTTCATATAGCTCTCGGCTAGACTTTTTCTCTTGGAAAATATCACCTTTGACATGGTGTTACGGGAATCTCTTTCCTTTATGTAACCGTGATCTATATCTCCCTGCATAAGATTCTGCTTATCCCCAAGCAGATAAATAGGTCTGTACGATATCTTTTCATTATCCTTATTGGTATCATATTCCTCTATTGTATCATCAAGAAGATAATCAAAGGACACAGAAAATATTTTGGCTAAAGCCTTGATTTTGTCAAGCTCAGGAAGGGCGTTTCCTGATTCCCACTTATAAACCGCCTGACGAGTAACCCCCAGTTGCTGCGCAAGATCATCCTGGGAAAGTCCGTTTTTCTTACGAAGTGTAAAAATCTTTTCTTCAAGCTTCATTGTATACAGTCTCCTTCGTTTTGCTGTGATAATTATATCACGGATAAACTCAAAAAACAAGTAACCACAGGTTTTCAATGTGTCAACTTGAGGTTTTTTTACTTATTTTATGCAAAAAACAAAGCGTTTTATTGAACAATTCACATTTTTTCGCCTCAACAAACTCAGTGACGATATTAACTTGAAAATAAACGTACAAACTGTTTTCCAAGAAAACAACTATAAATAAACATCTGGCGCGATACAAATATATTTTTTTACATTATTGGCTATGTGAAATAAAAAGAGAATGGCAAAGAAATGTAAATTTTTATTTGCTTTTTATGTTATTTTTTGATAAAAAAAGAAAAAGCTTCGAGGTTTTTCTCGGAGCTTTTTTTGTTTGTTATTTTCTTTTTTGTTTATTTGGTCAGAGCGACGCTTGCTCTTTCGTAGTGGCAGCTTTCCGCCTTTACGGTAAGCTCGATGCCTACAGCATCGTCGGGGGGATAGATGGTCGAGGTCAAGGCTCTGCCGTCCTCAAAGATCTCCACTGAAAAATCGTCCATAACGATAGTCAGGGTGACCTCCCTGTTGCCCGAGAAGGGCATACGGCGGATGCCATTCAAGGAGTCGGGATCCTTTTCAACACCTCGGATCTCCTCGCCCGATTTAGAGCGATCGAACACCCACTCTCCGTTCTTTAAGGTAAGAGATGTGTAGTTCGTGCCGTCAGAGCGCATTCTGATATCAAGTGCCTCAAGCTCGGTAGCCTTCACGGTGATAACGCCAACCTTGGCTTTATCCTCAAATCCTTCGCCCACGGTTGCCTTATATACATCACCGCAGCTGACGATAGGCTCCTGGCAGAGTCTGCCGTCCTTTACAGAGATGCTTCTCGCCGCGGTCAGCATACCTGCAAAGCCGTATTTTTCAGAGGGGACGGTTCTGTCCCACATATTGAGCCAGCCCATCATTACAGAGGGCTTGCTTCTGAAGGTCTGGGGGGCGTAGACGTCAAAGCCCCAGTCAACTATTCCGCGGGATTGCTCGTTAAAGAGGCCTGTGGAATAATCGATCCTGCCCACTGCCCAGCGGCAGGTATGTATATTGAGATGCGCCCCGTTTTCGCTGGGCTGGAACTGCTCGCAGAAGAACAGAACTCCAAGCTCCTCGTTATAATCGGGACACTCTATCATAGAGCCTGCAGAATCTGCGCCGAAGATATCGTTTACGAACTCCCAGTTAAACAGATCGGCTGATCTATATAAGAGAATTCTGCCCCTGCCCTCAATCTTTCTCGCCGCGACAACACACCAGAAGCTTCCGTCATAGCGCCAGATCTTAGGATCACGGAAATCGCAGGGTGCATATCCCTCGGGCAAAAGCTCCTCTCCAATGACTATACCGTGCTTTTTAAAGGTTATGCCATCAGAGCTTTCTGCCAGACACTGAACCTGCCTTATGGATTCGCCGCCCTGATTCTCTATAAAACCGGTGTACATAAGCCAAAGCTTGTCGCCGTGAACGATAGCGCTGCCCGAAAAGCAGCCATTTTTATCAAAATCGTCACCGGGCGTAAGCGCAATAGGCAGATATTTCCAGTTAGTAAGATCATCGCTGACAACGTGTCCCCAATGCATTGGGCCCCACTTCGTATCATAGGGATGATGCTGGTAAAACGCGTGATATTGACCGTTATAGAATATCAAACCGTTAGGATCGTTTATCCAACCGCTCTCTCCCGTTATGTGGAAAGCAGGCTCTTTTATTTTGGTAATTGCCATAATTTGTCTCCGCTTTTTTGTCTCCCCCGCCCCGCAGAGCGGGGGAGCACTACTCGTTTAATTAGTTAAATATGATCGGCAGATTACTGAATTGCTGCCATAAAGCCCTCGGGCGCGGACTCAAGATTTACTCTGAAGTCATCAACCACGAAGCAACCGTAATCGGCTGTGGAATTGTCAACAACTCTGAAGAAGCAATCAACCTCTGCGCCGTTATACTGATAATAGTAGGCGTTCATCTTGGTGTTGACCTTACCCTCGGCGTCGTTATAGAATCTCGCGATAACAGATCCGTCTGCCCTGCAAAGCTCAACGAATACGTCGTGGTTAGAGCCACCGCCCGCGCCGCCAAATCTGAAGGCTACGAAAGCGCCCTGCTTTAAGCTGAAGGTAGAGCTTTCAAGCGTACCCTTGCTGCTCTCGCAGTTGATGTCGCCGGGCTGTGCAAAGGTAAAGAGGAACTTGCCGTCCTTGGTCTCATCGTTCTTTGCGTACCAGTCGGCGTCGATCTCGGTCTCAAGAACCCAACCGAGAGTATTCTGAGTGCCTGCCTCGGTAATATTCATAGTCCAGCCGTCAGCGTTTCCGCTCTCGAAGCTGCCGTTATCAATAGTGTATTTAAGGTTTGCCTTGATGTCCTCGGCGAGAGTGCCCTCGGGCTTGCTCTCGTGATAGGTGTCGAGGTTATCGAAGGATACGCAGCCCCAATCTCTCTCCGCATAGTCAACAACCTGGACTCTCAGGGTTCTTCCAATATATGCGCTGAGATCTGCAACGTATTTTACAAGAACGGCATCGTTCATTGCCTGCTGATGATATCTGGCAAGAAGCTCGCCTGTGGTGGCGTCGATCACCTGAACGTAGCAGAGGGCGTTTCCGCCGCCGCCAAGCATAAAGGAGATGTAGCCTGTGCCGCCAAGCTCAAATGCCGAGCTGGTAAGCACGCCGCGGTTGCCCTCTCTGCCGTTGCCAAGCTTGACAAGGTTGCCCTCTTCATCAAGAGTTGCATCCTCAACACCGCTGTAAAGAAAGTCACCGTCCTTGCCGTAATCAGCGCCGCTGAAGAACTTATCAGCGCCTGTGACAGCACCGGGCTGACCGTCATTCCACCAGCCCTGAACGTCGCCCATCTCAAAGCCGCCGTTGAATACGTCGTAGATGGTCTCGGGAAGAGTATACTCGGGAGATACCGCGTTATTGAAGCCCTCGGGCTCGCTCTCGTAGTAGGTAATGAAGCTGTCAACGAAGAAGAGGCCGTAGCCGCTGTCTGCGTTATCGCTGATGCGGAAGAATACCTCCTTGCCAGCGAATGCGGAGAGGTCTGCCTTGTAGGCGATAAGAGTACAGCCGCTCTTTACGTCATTTGTGCGATCTGCCCAAAGTCCGTTGTAGTAGCGGGCAAGGATCTTGCCTGTGCCTTTCTCAACTACGTCAACGTAAACGTAGTTTGCGTCCTTTGCCGCGCCAAGCTTGAAGGTGACAAAGCCCGAGCCGCCAACCTTGAAGCTTGCGGAGGTGAGAGTACCAACGTTCTTCTCAAGATCGGGAGAAGCGTATGCGGAGAACATCTTGTCGCCGTCCATACCGAACTCAAAGCCCTCGGGAACCTCGGGATCGTTTACCCAATAGTGTGTATCCGAGCTTACGCCACCGATATTGCCAACCTGAGTCCAGCCGTCCATGCCATTCTCAAAGCCGCCGTTTTCAAGTCTGTTTTCGATGGTATCCTTAAGACCAAGCTTATAGGTATAGGAAACAGACCTTGCATTTCCGTCTACAGTATAGGAAACGGTGACGGTAAGAGTTTCATAGGTCACCTTATCGGTATAGCTACCGAGGGTGACGGTGTAAAGAGAGCCCTCGGTAGCCCTGCCGTTTACCGAATAGGTAAGAGCAAGCTTGCCGGGATTCTCAACATTTTCGGAAAGGTCGAGAGCAAGGCTGCCCTTGTTCTCAAGGTCGTAGAGGTCAAAGATCTTGCTGACCTCCTCGGTCTTAACGGAGGGAGTCTGATCGTCGGTGACCTGAACCGAAAGCTCTACGGTAAGCTTATCCACGCCGCCGTGGGAAACAGTGATAGTCACCTTTACAGTGGTGGCCTCGCTTACATCGCCCGCGGTAATGGTGAACTTGCCTTCAACGATCTCGCTGAGGGTGACAGCAGTGCTGCTCGCCGCAAGCTTATAGCTGATGCCGCTGAGGCCGTTTACGTTTACATAATCCGAAAGGGTGATCTCCTTATCGTTGCCTGCGGTAAGCTTGAACTCACGATCTGCGCCCTCGATCTCCTCAACAGGTCTTACAGCAAGTGCAAGGCGCGCCTCGGTAAGAGCCGCAAGGGCCGCATCAACAGCCTCCTGAGAGGCGGTAAGCTGGCCTGCAACCTCCTTCGCCGCATTAAGCTTTGCAAGGTATGCGTTATAGGACTCCTCGGTGAAGTCGCCCTGCTCTGCTACCTCAAGTGCAAGCTCTGCGCGAAGAGCGGTCTTGTTTGCGAGAAGGTTCTCTGCGAGGGTTGCGCCCTCGGGAAGCTCATCCTCGGATGCATAGTAGGTGATAAGCTCGTCGAAGAATACAACGCCCCATCCCTCAGATGCATAGTCGTGGATAACGAATCTTACCTCCTTGCCCTCAAGGCCCGAAAGGTCTACCTTATAGGTGACGAGGTTTGCAAGGAATACGCTCTTGCCAAGAAGCTCGCGCTGTGCCGCAAAGTCGGTCACATCTGCGGGGATGTCAGCAAACTTTGTATTACGGTAAAGTGCAAGCATCTCGCCGTCCTTATTTTCAATAGTGATATATACGCCCGGGTGTCCTGCGCCGCCAAGCATGTAAGTAGCATACTTACTGTTTACGGTGAAGTAGGAGGATGCAAGAGTACCCTGCGAGCCCTCGGATGCGCCGTCTGCGTAAGAGGAGAAGTACTTACCTACGTTGAACATGGGGAAGTTCTGGGCGTCAGGCCAGAAATGAGTCTTCTCATCAATGCCTGCGAAGGGAGCCTCGCCAAGTGTATTGTTGAATTCCCAGCCCTCAAGGCCGTTCTCAAAGCTGCCGTTTACAACGCTGTACTTGCCTGTGTCGCGAACGCCAAGCTTATAGGTGTATACGAGAGTCTTAGGCTCGCCGTTTACACTGAAGGAAACGGTCACGTCAAAGCTTACGTACACTGTCTCAACGGTATAGCTACCGAGAGCGTAGGTGTAATTTGCGCCGTCAAGAGTAAGCTGCTCGTCGCCAAGCTTTGCGGAATAGGTAAGAGGAAGTCCTCCGATATTATTTACGTTCTCGGCGAAGTTAAGCACCACGCTCTCCTTGTTTACAAGGGTAGCAAGGTCTATTTCCTTTACAAGCTCCTCACTCTCAAGAATGGGAGCTACATCATTGGTCACCTTAACGGTAAGCTCAAGAGAGAGCTTTGCTACGTTATCGTAGTAAACGTTGATGGAAACCTTTGCGGTAGCCTCTCCTACAACCTCGCCTGCGGTGATGGTGAACTTGCCGTCAGCGATATCGCTGAGAGTGATAATCTCACTGCCAGACATAAGCTTGTAGGTGATCTTGCTGAGGCCGTTTGTGTTAACGTAATCGGAGAGAGTGATCTCCTTTGCGCCGCCGGAGATGATCTTAAACTCCTTGCTTGCGCCCCCAACAGCCTCAACGGGTCTTTCGGTAAGAGCCTCGCGGGCGTTTTTAAGCGCTACAGCGGCGGTGTCAACCTTTACCTGAGTAGCATTCTCGTCAGCCGCGATAGTCTTCGCCTCGTTAAGCTTTGCCTTATATGCGTTGAAGGAGTCGGTAGTAAAATCGCCCTGCTCCTTTACCTCCAATGCGATCTCCGCATTGAGAGCAGTCTTATCTACTACGACCTCATCATCATTGCCGTCGTCGATGATATTATCGTTATCGTTGTCGTTATCGTTAACGTCGCCGCCGCCTATGATCTTGTCGATAAGCTCACAGCCGATAGCCGAGGTAGCGAAGATAAAGACGATCAGGATAGCGATTATACCCTTTAATATTAATGATTTTTTCATTATATCTGTCCCTTAATTTGTTTTTTAGAGTCGATAATGTTTTGTTTTCGTAAGTTTTTTTCTTGCTCCCTCACCGCAATGGGTGAGGGAGCGGTTTTAGTTGATCAAATTAATTTTGCCTGAAAATTTACTGAATTGCTGCGATAAATCCCTCGGGGGCAGACTCAAGATTTGCTCTGAAGTCGTCAACTACGAAGCAGCCGTAGTCGCCTGTGGAGTTATCTACTACTCTGAAGAAGCAGTCTGCTTCCTCACCGGTATACTGATAATAGTAAGCATTCATTCTTGTATTTACCTTACCATCGGCATCGTTAAAGAAGGTTGCGATTACGGTGCCGTCAGCCTTCACAAGCTGAATATATACGTCGTGGTTCTGAGCGCCTCCTGCGCCGCCAAATCTGAAGGATACGTAGGCGTTCTGCTTTAAGGTGAATACATCGCTGCTTAAAGTACCCTTACTGTTTTCACAGTTGGTACCGTCAGGTCTGCAGAAGGTAAAGATATTGCTACCATCCTTATTGTCATCATTCTTGGTATACCAGCCCGCATCATGCTCGGAGCTTTCAACCCAACCGAGAGTATTCTGAGCGCCTGCTTCGGTAATGTTCATATTCCAGCTGTTTAATCCGTTTTCAAAGCTGCCGTTTACGATTTCATACTTAACGTCAACCGCGTCAATGAAGCCCTCAGGCTTGCTTGCATAGTAGGTCACAACGTTATCGAAGGAGATGCAGCCCCAATCAAACGTTGCGTTATCAACAACCTGAATTCTGACGGTTCTGCCAACGTATGCGGAAAGGTCTGCAACATAGGACTTAAGAACTGCGTCCTCTCTTGCCTGCTGACGATATCTTGCAAGGATTTCGCCTGTGGTAGAATCAATTATCTGAACGTAGCAAGAATTATTACCGCCGCCGAGCATATAGGTGATGTAGCCGCTACCGCCAATCTGGAATACAGAGCTGGTGAGAGTGCCCTTGTTGCCCTCTCTGCCGTTGCCTGCGCCGTGGTCCTCAACACCGCTGTAAAGGAAGCCTCCGTCCTTGCCATATGCAACGCCGCTGAAGAATGCATCTGCGCCTGTTACTGCGCCTGCATTTCCAACGTTCCACCAGCCGAGGTCGTTGCCCATCTCAAAGCCGCCGTTGAACAGGTCGTAAATTGTAGCGGGAAGCTCGTAGCTTACGGGAGTTGCCGCGTTGAAGCCATCGGGCTCGCTCTCATAATAAGTAATGAAGCTATCTGCGAAGAAGAGGCCGTAGTAGCTGTCTGCGTTATCGCTGATGCGGAAGAATACTTCCTTGCCTGCGAAGGCGGAGAGGTCTGCCTTATATGCAACAAGCTTACAGCCGCTGGAATTTTCTTCCGTCCACAAGCCATTGTAATAGCGGGCAAGAATCTTGCCTGTGCCTGCCTCAACTACGTCAACGTATACGTAGTTCTGGTCTCTCATTGCGCCAACCTTGAAGGTGACAAATCCGCTACCGCCAACAATGAAGCTGGAGGAGGTGAGAGTACCAACGTTCTTCTCAAACATATCGGAGGGCTCGTATGCGGAGAACATCTTGTCGCCATCCATACCAAATTCATTGGTTTCCCAATAATATTTGTTAGAGCCTACGTTACCGATCTGACCTACCTGAGTCCAGCCCTCAAGACCGTTCTCAAAGCCGCCGTTTACAAGTCTGTAATCGGTGGAATCCTTGATGCTGAGGCTGTAGGTGTAGGAAATAGTGCCTGTCTTGCCGTTTGCAGTATAGGAAACGGTGACGGTGAGGCTGTCGTTAACAGCCACGTCATTGTAGCTGCCGCCTGCGGTATAGGTGTAATTGGAGCCGTTGATTGCAGCACCGTTTACGGAGTAGGTAAGAGGAAGGTTGCCTGCGTTATCTACGTTCTCGGAAAGGTCAAGAGTGAAGCTGGTGCCGTCATTGTAGACGTCAAAGCTCTTTTCAATAGTCTCGCCCTTTACGGTAGGTGCTACGTCGTTAGTAACCTTTACGGAAAGAACAACGGTAAGCTTTGTCTCGCCGTTATACTTAACGGTAATGGATACGTTAACGTCGGTTGCAGCATTTACCTTTGCTGCGGTAATGGTGAACTTGCCGTCTGCAATGCTGCTGAGTGTTACAGCCGCGTTGTTCGCGCTTACCTCGTAGGTAATGTTGCTAAGATTATTTGTGTTGATATAGTCGGAAAGTGTAATTTCCTTATTGTTTCCTGAAATGAGGTTGAAGGACTTGTTTGCGTCTGCAACTTCCTCAACCGCTCTCAAGGTAAGACCAGCGCGAGCATCGGTAAGCGCGCTTACGGATGCGTCAAGGTCTGCCTGATTAATTCTGTTGTTAAGATAGTTATTCTTTACAGCATTAAGCTTTTCTACGTAATTATTATAAGAATCAGCAGTGTAATCGCCCTGCTCGGTCACCTCATCGTTCTGAAGCTCTGCTTTGAGGCCAGCGAGAAGGTCGGTTGCATCCATGAAGCCATCGGGCTTGCTTGCATAGTAGGTGACAACGTTATCGAAGGATACGCAGCCCCAGTCGCTGGATGCGTTATCAACAACCTGAATTCTGACGGTTCTGCCAATATATGCGGAAAGGTCTGCAACGTAGGACTTGAGAACTGCATCCTCTCTTGCCTGCTGCTTGTATCTTGCGAGCATTTCGCCGGTAACTGCGTCGATTACCTGAACGTAGCAGTAATCGTTACCGCCGCCGAGCATATAGGTGATATAGCCCGAGCCGCCAAGCTGGAATACCGAGCTGGTGAGAGTGCCCTGATTGCCCTCTCTGCCGTTGCCTGCGCCGTGGTCCTCAACACCGCTGTAAAGGAAGCCTCCGTCCTTGCCGTATGCAACGCCGCTGAAGAATGCATCTGCGCCTGTTACTGCGCCTGCATCTCCAACGTTCCACCAACCTGCAAGACCGCCCATTTCAAAGCCGCCGTTGAACAGGTCGTAGATTGTAGCGGGAAGCTGGTAATTTACGTGAGCTGCCTCATTGAAGCCCTCGGGCTCGTTCTCATAGTAAGTAACGAAGCTGTCCGCGAAGAAGAGGCCGTAGCCGCTGTCCGCGTTATCGCTGATGCGGAAGTATACTTCCTTGCCTCTGAAGGCGGAGAGATCTGCCTTATAGGCGATAAGATCGCAGTCTGTTTCGCCTTGTACGCATAAGGGATTATAGTAACGGGCAAGGATCTTGTCTGTTCCTGCCTCAACAACGTCAACGTAAACGTAGTTGCCGTCTCTCATACCACCAACCTTGAAGGTGACGAAGCCTGAGCCGCCAACAATGAAGCCGGAGGAAGTAAGAGTACCAACGTTCTTCTCCATATCAGAAGGCTCGTATGCGGAGAACATCTTGTCGCCATCCATACCGAACTCACCACCCCAATAAGAAGGATTGGAGCTTACGTTACCGATATTTCCGACTACAGTCCAGCCGTCCATGCCGCTTTCAAAGCCGCCGTTGGCAACATTGTTCTTGCCTGCTGTATCATAGCCGCACTTCTTACAGGTTGTACCTGCGTATTCGTGGCCGCTTACAGCTCTTTCTGCTCCGCAAACGTTACAGCTTGCATCGCAATCGTGGTAGTATACGTGAGCGTTTACGGTTCTTTCAGCTCCGCAATCGTCACAGGTCGCGTCACACGCGTTGGTGTAGACGTGGTCAGCAGTCTCGGTCTTATTACAACCGTCGTTCTGACAGGTCATATTATGCTTGCCGTCCTCTGCGGGAGTCCATCCGCTCATGTTATGCTCCTTGGCAGCGGTGGTTACGGTACCGCAAACGGTACACACAACCTCTGTGGTGCAATCACCGTCGTCCTCTGCGGGAGTGTGATCCTTGGCGGGTGTGATTACGGTATCGCATTCGGTACACTTGGTAGCAGTGGTGCAATCACCGTCATCATCTGCGGGAGTGTGATTCTCCTTTGCAGGAGTGGTTATTTTTTTACAAACGGAACACTTAATTGCGGTGGTGCAATCACCGTCATCCTCTTCGGGAGTATGAGCATCCTTTGCGGGAGTGGTTATAGCGCCACAGCCGGTACACTCAATAGCGGTGGTGCAATCGCCATCATCCGCCTTGGGAGTATGATCCTGCGCGTCAGTCTTATTACATCCGTCTACAGTGCAATAACGGGTGTGCTTATCGCCGTTAGCTGTCCACTTGCTCCAGGTATGCTCGTTGTTGCCATCGGCAATCTTTGCGCTACATACAGAACACATAGTGGGAGCGGTGCAGTCGGTCTTTGCCGCGGGAGTGTGAGCCTTGCCCTCAACGGCTATCTTATCACAGTGGATACACTTGATGGGTGTTGTGCAATCATTGTCGTCAGTGCCTGCGGTATGAGATGCGTTAGCCTTTACTGCTATCTGATCACAGTCAGCGCACTTAACGGCTGTGGTGCAGTCTCCGTCATCCTCTGCAGGAGTATGAGCCTCCTTGGCAGGAGTGGTTTCTTCGCCGCAAACGGTACATCTGATTGCGGTGGTGCAATCGCCGTCGTCAGACGCGGGCTTGTGACCGAGCTTTTCGGTCTCGGTATCGATCTTCTCATCGCCGCACTTAGAGCAGGTATGGGTTGTATAACCGCCTGCGGTACAGGTGGGCTTGGTTACTACAGAGGTATATTCATGCTCAAGAGCAGGGATAGTAACGTCCTTGGTCTGAGTCTTAAATGCGGTGTTCGTAGTAAATACGGCAGTATAGGTCTTGGTTCCTGGCTGACCGCACTTTGCATCTACAACGATCTTGCCCTCTGCGTTTGCAGTTTCGTTTTCGCTTGTGCCGCAGCCGTTCTGACAGGTTCTGGTAGCCTTACAAGCAACGATCTCGCCATTGCTTGTGATCCACTCGTAGCTTACTGCGCCGAAGCTGTGATCGGTAGCCTTATTAAGAACTACCTTACATACGGTACAGATCTGATCCTCGGTACAGGTTGCAGCAGCACCGGGAGTATGGGCTGCCTTAGAAATAGTGGTCTGTCCCTTTACTGTCGCGCCACAGGTCTTACATATTTCACCGTCGGTAAGACCTTCCTTTTCACAGGTTGCCGCATAGCCCTTTATGATCTCAACGTCCTCGTGCTTACAAGCAGGACGGGGAGTATGACAAACCGAGCATTCGGTTGCATAGCCCTCGGAATCATCGTAAGTGTGAGGCTGAAGAGGAATTATCTCCTGAGTGCCCTCGGTATAAGAACAGTTTGTACACTTAAGGATCTCGGTAAGACCTGTCTCGGTACAGGTAGCGGGCTTGCTATTGGTAACGAGATTATGATTTGCGAGAGGAAGAACCTCAACGTGAGTCTGATCCTCAAACTCAGAATTCTTGAAGTCTACTGTATAGGTCACGCTGCCCTTCACGGTACAGGTGGATGCTACGGTGACAACCTTAGCGGTAACGTTCTCGGAAATGTTAGCGTAGCAATTATCTCCGGTACAATTCTTAACCGCGGTGCAGCTCTTGTAATCATCCGACCAATCGTAAGAGGCTGAACCATATACGTGAGGAAGCTTTTCAAGCTTCGCGCTCTTGGTCTGCTTAACGAAGCCGTCCTGGGTAAATGTAGCGGTGTAGGTCACCGTACCCTCTGCAATACAGCTTGCGGGGGTGGTCTGAACTGTTACCTTGCCGTTTTCGGTCACAACGTGACTAGGATCGTTCTTACAAACCTTGGTTGCGGTGCAGGTCTTGTTGTCTGCGCCCCAAGCGTAAGTAGCATCGCCATAGTCGTGGCCAAGCGCCTTGCCCTCGGTTGCCTTACATACAGAACAGGTCTTAGGAGCTTCGCAGGTAGCGTTGTTCCACTTGTGACCAAGCGCCTCGCCCTGAGTTGCGGTACATACGGAGCAGATCTGGGGTGCGGTACATGTTGCATCCTTCCAATCGTGGCCAAGCGCCTCGCCCTCAGTCACGCCGCAGTTCTCTCTCTGACAGGTCTTAGGATCTGTGCAGGTCGCGGGCTTCCAGTGGTGGCCGAGCGCCTCGCCCTCGGTTGCCTTACATACGGAGCAGGTCTTGGGCGCGGTACAGGTTGCAAGAGTCCAGGAGTGAGCGATCATAGGAACGATCTCCTGACTTGTGAGGATCTCCTCACAATCCTTACATTTCAGACCCTCGGTAAGTCCGGTCTTGGTACAGGTTGCTGCCTCAGCCGCAAGAACCTCGGTATTGGTGTGACGGCAAGCTGCATCGCGAACGAAGTCACATCCCTCGTTGTTACAGGTTGCGTCGTATTCATCATCGTACTTGTGTCCTGTTGCGGGAACGGTGCTCTGTGCCTCGAGTACGATGTCGCACTCCGAGCACTTCTTACCTGCGGTAAGTCCGGTCTCGGTACAGGTGGGTGCCTTGGCAGCG
>JAFWXZ010000012.1 GCA_017522795.1 Clostridia bacterium
CCGTATAATTTTGGATATTCTCTACGTTCTCTGTATGCTATGGGCTGCTCAGGAATAATCCTGACTGAAAGAAACTGGATGAGCGCTGCAGGCGTTGTTGCAAGAAGCTCTGCAGGTGCATCAGAGATGTTTTGTATGTACAAGGCAAATCCTGCCGATTGCGTTAAAATATTTAAGGATAAGGGATACACGGTAGTCTGCGCAGATGAAAACACCGACAATATTCTTGGTAAATGTGAGCTTAAGCTTCCATTGCTCCTGATCGTAGGCGGTGAAAAGCGCGGTATTTCTCGCGCCATTATGGACTGCGCCGATATGCTTGTAAGGATAGACTACGCAAGAGAATTTCGCGCATCCCTGTCGGCTGCATCCGCCACGACAATGTTTGCCTATGAGATAGCAAGACAAAATAATATCAAATGAATTAAGCCACCTTATTACAGGTGGCTTTTCTTTTTAAAGTAATTATTTAGCCTCTGCCGCAGCCACAGCTGCCGCCACCGTTGCCTTTACCGCAGTTAATATCGGGGGTGGTGTCAGTTCCTCTAAACTGAGCTATGGGGAAAGCAATCGTTCTGAAGAGTGAGCAGGGGTTGTCGTTATTCGTAGCATCGGTGCATTCCTTGTCAGGTACGCTGTAATCGGTCGCGTGAACGAGAAGCTGAGCAGGTCGCTCGATCCTGATAACCGAGAATATACCGAAGGATACGAGTATCTTAGGACCGTTTGTATTAAGAACAAGCTCTTCACCGATACAGTTACGGACTCCGTCGGGAATTTCAGCATATTCAGCGCAGCCGCAGGGACAAGGACAGCTGCAATCAAGAACCTTCGTTCCAAGGACGATAGGCTCTACGGTCTCAACGACAGCAACGGGATCGTTGGTACCTACGTTGTTCATATTACAACCGCCGCAGTAGGTGTTTGTGGGGCTTGAGGTAAAGGTGACAGCCCTGCCCTCTCCGCCGTAAAGAATTACCTCTTTTTCAAGAGCGGCGAGTCCCTTGAAGCACTGGCTTCTGCCAACGGCAACGCACGCCTCGAACTCCACTTCAATGTAATAGCGTATTTTTACTTGATAAAATCCGCAGTTAAAGGGGACTTCATCCACGCCAACGTATGCCCAAAGGAGCTTTGCCGAGCGGGTTCTTACGTTGCTGGAATTGGCAAGGATCTCCTCGCCTGTGCAAGTGAGATAAACTCTGGTATCCTCGTAGCAATCTCTGTCGCGACAGCTATCAAGTACCCTCTTGGTGTCAATGCATACCGTTCCGTTTCCGAGCGTCTGATTGCCCGCACCGCAGAAGGTCGCGTTTCTGTTATCTTGCATTGTTTTACCATTCCTTATGCAAAAATTAAAGTGATAGTGGCAAAGACCTTTAAATCTATGCCTCGCTATTATTTTATGCGAAGGATAAATCTTGGTGAAAAAAGAAAAAATCCCACGGAAATTGATCCGTGGGATAAATATACTATTAAATTAGCAGTATGCCTTAACTGCCTCGGGGCAATCCTCAACAGCTATGGAAGAGGTCATAACAAGATTAACCTCAGCGGTGATCTTATTAAGCTTTGCAAGCATACCCTCAAAGGCTACAACATCGTTGCCGATGATCTTGAGCGCGGAGTCAACGAAGATATCGGTGATATCGGAGTTGGAAGCAAGAATTCCGGCGATGAAGCCGTAGAGAGCGTCTGCATCACAAACCGAATATGCGTCTGTATCAATAAGTCTTGCCTTATATGTAATATCGTGGATGAGCTTATCACCCTTCTCAATGCAAACTACGTTACCCTTGGATTCGGTAACAGCATTGTTTACCATCTCGATAAGAGTTTTGGTTTTGCCGGAGCCTTTGCCGCCGATGAATAATTTTATCATTTTGAAAATCCTCCTAATTTTGAGATATGTAAATCTCTCTGTATACATTTTACACTAAAAACGAGTAAAATGCAATAGCTAAATTATATTTTTATTTTCTATTAAATTATTTTGTAAAAATTATACAAGTAAAACTGTGCATAATTAACCGAAAATACGCGCCTCAAGCTCGTTTTTCATATCCTCATAGCCGGGTTTTCCAAGGAGAGCAAACATATTCTTCTTGTATGCCTCTACGCCGGGCTGGTTGAATGGGTTAACTCCAAGGATATAGCCAGATATACCGCAAGCAAACTCAAAGAAATACATAAGGTAGCCAAGGGATGCGGGAGTTCTGTCCGCAACGTTAAGAAGCAGGTTAGGAACACCGCCGTCGTTATGTGCTACGATGGTTGCAGTCTGCGCGGTCTTATTTACATAATCAAGTTCACGGCCTGCGATGAAGTTAAGACCGTCAACGTTTGCAGGATCGTTTGGAATAACGAACTCAGCGCCGGGATTATCAACGCTAATAACTGTCTCAAAGAGATTTCTCTGACCGTCCTGAATATACTGACCCATAGAATGAAGATCGGTGGAGAATACGACGGATGCCGGGAAAATACCCTTTCCGTCTTTACCCTCACTCTCGCCGTAGAGCTGCTTCCACCACTCGTTAAGCATAAGCATATATGGCTCGTAGCCAACGAGAATCTCGGTGTTTTTACCTTTGCCGAGAAGGATATTACGGATAACGGCGTATCTTACAGCCGCGTTATTATCAAGATCAAAGCTTTCAAACTGCTTCATAGCAGTCTGCGCGCCAAGCATAAGCGCGTCAATATCAATGCCCGCGCAAGCGATGGGAAGAAGACCTACCGCGGTGAGAACAGAAAATCTGCCGCCTACCTCATCGGGAACAACGAAGGTCTCGTAGCCCGCTTTATCAGAGAACTGCTTGAGAGTTCCGCGCGCCTTGTCGGTGGTGACGAAGATTCTGTCCTTTGCTCCATCCTCGCCGTACTTTTCTACAAGCAAGGACTTGAATACTCTGAATGCAATAGCAGGCTCGGTGGTAGTGCCGGACTTAGAGATAACGTTTACGGAAATATCCTTACCCTCGCAGATAGAGAGAAGCTCGGTAAGAGCTGTGGGTGAGATATTATTGCCAGCAAAGTAGATATCGGGTGTGTCCTTTTTAAGATTGTTATAGAGAGGGCTCTTGCAGAACTCAATAGCAGCGCGTGCGCCAAGATAAGATCCTCCGATACCGATTACAACGAGAATATCGGAATTCTGCTTGATTCTTTCTGCCGCAATTTTAATTCTTGCAAACTCCTCTTTGTCATAATTCTCGGGAAGTCTTACCCAACCGAGAAAGTCATTTCCCTCGCCAGTACCGTTTACAAGCTTGGTGTGCGCATCCGAAGCTGCGGAGCGAATATTTTCTATTTCTTCTGCGGATACGAAGCCGTGAAGAAATTTTTCGTTCAATTTAACCATTTTACCGTCCTCAAAAAAATATTTTGTCTTTTTTCATTATACAATAAATATTTATATTTTTCAAGTATTTTCAAGTATTTTTATGAATAAATTTATCCGCATACTATTCTTTTTAATATTCTACCGAGCAGCTCGCTGAATTTGATAGCCTTTACCTCATCCTTAACGTATATTTCACTCGCTCCTATCTGCTCTCCGCCAATTTTATAGATAATCCTACCGACGCACTCACCATCGGCGATAGGAGCGACGATTCTCTCGGGAATTTCGTATTCAAGCTCAACCTTTGACTGCATAGTCTTATCAATAACGGTGGAAAAGGGCGAGGAATAGAGTGCTATTTCATCCTTTATACCGCCAAGAACCCGAGCGTTTTCTATAAAGCCTTCTCCCTTTTCATAAAGGGCGTAGTTCGCGAATCCAAAGTCAAGGAGAGTTCGGGCAACGGCATTTCGTTCATCTCTTGTGCGCGCGCCCATAACGACGGCAATAAGCTGCATATTTCCCCGCTTTGCCGTTGCGGCGATACAATACCCCGCCTTATCGGTAGAGCCTGTTTTAAGACCGTTGCAGCCGTCATAGTATCTTACAAGACGGTTTGTGTTTGTCAAGGTAAATTCCCCGCTTCTGATCGTGTCCTGCCAGATAGAGCTGTATTCCAGAATAATACTGTGCCTTATAAGCTCACGGGACATTGTCGCAATATCGGCGGCACAGCTATAATGGTCAACCGTTGTATCGTCTAGTCCTGTGGTATTTTCAAAATTTGTGTTTTTTAGTCCAAGCTCTGCCGCCCGCGTGTTCATCATCTTTACGAACGCAGTCTCGCTTCCTGCCGTCAGCTCTGCCAATGCTACTGATGAGTCGTTTCCGCTGGCTATCACCGTACTTTTGATCAGATCCTCTACGGTGATTTTTTCACCCTCCTCAAGAAAAACCTGACTTCCGCCCATTGACGCAGCATTTGCGCTGACACGAACGGTATCGCCAAGACTGTATTTGCCATCGGCAAGTGCCTCGCATACCAAAAGCAAGGTCATTACCTTTGTGACAGAGGCAGGTGATGCGGTTTTAAACTCGTTTTGCGCATATAGTACCTTTCCTGTAGTTGCCTCGCAAAGATATACTCCGCCTACCTCATAGTCAATATCAAGATTAACATCATCATAGAAGGCGTTTTTGTTTTCTGCCAAGGTATTTGTGCCTTTTACAGCAAAAGCTGTTATTCCAAATGACAAGATCAAGATAATAAACAGTATTGAAGATATAAGCTTTTTCATAATTCTCCTCCGAAACCTTTTTTATTAATCATATTAAAGCGACGGGTGAATATATGAAAAAAGGACGGAAAAAACCGTCCTGATTTATTTTAGCTCATCAAGAGAGCCAAAGCTATATCCCATTTTCCGCCATTCTTTTATAAGCTCGGGCAATATTTCCGCGTTGGTGGATGAAGTCGGATGGAAGAGCATAATTGCTCCCTCGTGTGTGCCGTCAAGAACCTTGCGTATTGATTTCTCTTTACTGGGCTGTCTGCTGTTATCCCAATCGTCGTATGCAAAGCTCCAAAAAACCGTTTTATATCCAAGATCATTCA
>JAFWXZ010000013.1 GCA_017522795.1 Clostridia bacterium
CCAACGCGAGCGCGAAAAGGCACCGAGCAGCCGCACCGTGTTAGCACTTATAAACCGCTGCTCAGGTTTTGCATTTACATATATATCGTTCTCCCGCTCTCGCGGTGAGCCTTTATTTTCTTGAAAAGCTCCTCAGCTCCCACTCTCGCGGGGCTGATTATTTTTACCCGGGGCAGAAGCCCGCCTATCTCTTTTTCCAGGTGGGAAAAGTGGGTGCAGCCGAGTATCAGCGTATCCGCGCCCGTGGCGCTTATCCTGTCCCGAAGTCCGCGCAGATATTCGCGGCACTCCTCCGTCACACGTCCGTCGCGGCTGCCTTTTTCAACAAGACTAACCAGTGGCTGCTCGCTCATTTCAAAAACTATCGCATCCGAAAGCCTGCCGATCTCTCTGCCAAATGCTCCCGAGGTCGCCGTGTGATGCGTGGCAATGACGGCTATTTTTTTACCTACCTTAGCGGCAAGAGCCGCGGCAGGCGCGATAATTGGTATGGAAATCTCCCTCGCCTCAGGGCATAGGGTGTGATGCAGGCTTGACGCGGTACAGCAGGCGATAAGCACCACCTCCGCACCAAGACCGCGAAGCAATTTTATATTCCTCTCGGTAAGAGCCCTTATCTCGTCCTCGCTTTTTGTGCCGTAGGGCGCATTTTTCCTGTCCGCAAGGTAGATCATATCCTCGCGTGGCATCAGCTCTCGCACTCGGCGAAAGGCGCATATTCCCCCGACACCGCTGTCGAAAACTCCGATCAACGATCTACAGCCTGCTCTATCAGCATATCAAGGGCATCGCCGATAGGTATTCCCGCCGCCTCAATCAGCCTCGGATACAGACTCCCCGAGGTAAAGCCGGGGAAGGTGTTTATCTCGTTTAAATACAGCTCGCCGCCCGACAGAAAGTAGTCGATCCTCGATATATCCCGCACGCCAATCGCACGGGTAAGCCGCCTTGAATACTCCCGAACAGACTCCGCAACGTATGCGTCCAAGTCGGCGCGAACCGAAAGGCGTGTATCACTCTTCAGATACTTTTCCTCGTAGCCGTAGCTGCCTTTTATCAGCACTTCGGCAGGATATGTAAATATTTCTTTACCTTTTGCCGAGAAATATCCACATTCAAGCTCTCTTTTGTCGGTCAGCCGCGGCTCAATTATCACTCGGTCGCATAGCTTAAACGCTTTTCCAAGTGCCGCTTCAAGCTCTGCTTTGTTATCTGCCGCGCCTACTCCCACAGAGCTGCCAAGCCTCGCAGGCTTGACGAACAGGGGATAGCCAATGCGCCCCTCCGCCTGCCTTACGGCAAAGTCTACTCCCTCGCTCCGCAGGGCAAGGGTGCAGGGCAGGGTGGGAATTCCAAGCCCCGTCGCGATTCTTTTTACGAAGAATTTGTCGCGGCAGACCGCCGATGCAGAGGTGTCACAGCCGATATAGGCTATCCTCGCGGTTTCGAGCGCGCCCTGAACGCTGCCGTCCTCACCGTAGTCGCCGTGGAGCAGGGGGATGGCGCAGTCTGCGGCTATCCGCTCGCCCCCCTCGGTAATAAAGCCACGCTCGGCAGGAAAAATCTGCCTGTTTTCCATAATCCACCTGCCTGCTTTGTCGATGAAAATGGGCAGACAGTTGTATTTTTTCTCTAAAATCGGCAGGACAAAATCCCTGCCCGAGAGCGAAACCTCGCTCTCATATCCCCGCCCGCCAAAAATCAGCGCAACGGTCACTCTCTTTTTCATACGCATATACCTCCAAGAGAAGTATATGCAGAGTGCAGAGTTCAGAGTGCAGAGTTCAGAGTTGTTTGGTTTTTAATTTCGCATTTTGCATTTTGCATTTTGCATTCAATTTTGCGCTTTCAGCGCAAAATTGCCACTCTGTCCCGTCCGCCGTAGTCTTTGAGTATCTCGCAGGACATCCCGCACTCCTCGGCAATAATGCGGATAAGCTCCGCCTGGTCAAAGCCGATCTCATAGGCGATAAAGCCGCCCTCGGCAATTTTGTCCTTATATATAGGCGTCAGATGCCTGTAGAAATCCCCGCCGTCCGCGCCACCAACGAAGGCGTGGGGTGGCTCGTGGGAGATCTCCTGCTCAAGCTGCGCGTATGCGCTCTCGCTGACGTAGGGGGGGTTAGACAGCACCGCAAACACAGGCTCGTCTATAACCTCTTCCATAAGGTCAACACGGCGCAGATGAAGCCTGTCGGCAACGCCGTTTCGTATAGCGTTCTCGGTCGCCACCGCCAGCGCGCCGCCGTCAATATCCGCGGCAATGGCTCTGGTGTTTTTCGTGTTTTTAAGGGTGGAAATGGCAATACAGCCGCTGCCTGTGCATAGGTCGAGAAAGACCGCCCCCTCGGGAAGATTATGCACCGCATAGTCCACCAATATCTCGGTGTCGGCGCGGGGTATCAGACAGTCTGGCGTGACGAGATAGCTCTCGCGGTAGAACTCCACCTCGCCTATGATGTATTGCAGAGGCTCTCTCGCCGCGCGGCGCTCTACCGCCTCTATCAGTGCGGGATTGTCACACTCGGGATCAGAGAGAAAAATCTCGCTTCGGTTAAAGCCGCCGAAATGGACGAAAAGCTCCCTCGCGTCATAGCTTGCCGAGCCGATTCCCGCCTCACTAAGTATCCTTACAGCCTCTTTATAGGTCATTATTTTCTGTCACTTCTGCGGGCTCGCCCTGTATTTCCTCTTCCAAGCTCTGCGCTTCTTCATTCTGCACTAACTCTTGAAACATAGGCGCACTACTCGCCTCGGTACGCTCGGCTCCTATTGCTTCTTGTTTCTGCGCATTCGCAACGTCAAAATCAGTCATCGACTGATTTTCACTGCTCACTGCACTCTGCACTTCACCACTCTGCACTTCACCACTCTCCACTTCTTCCTTTGGAAGCCAAGGCTTCGCCTCGTAGAACTCGCGGAACTCGGGATAATCATCGCGCAGGGCGCATTTCAGCGAGGTGATAGCCACCTCAAGCATATCCTCGGTAGGCTCCTTGGTGGTGATCCTCTGCATCCAGAGACCTGGCGCGGAGAGCATCCTGGTAAACCAGCTGGGGTGCTTGCCTGCAAAGCGGATAAACTCATATCCAAGTCCCATAAGTATAGGAAGTATAAGCAGCCTTATCAGCGTATAAACGATAGTGTGAAGCCCGGGCAGCAGAGTCTTGATTATCAGACCTGCAAAGATACCCAGCAGGATCATAAAGAACATAAAGCTGGTGCCGCAACGGGGGTGGAAACGGGTGTGACGCTTCGCGTTTTCGGGTGTCAGCTCCTCGCCCGCCTCAAAGCAGGCGATAGACTTATGCTCTGCGCCGTGGTACATAAAGGTGCGTCTTATCTCCTTCATCATAGAGGTGGCGGCAAGGTAGCCCACGAATATTCCCACCTTGATAAGTCCCTCGAGGATCGCGCTGACAACGGCAGGCATAGATACCTTAAAGGCAAGTCCAAGCAGGAAGTTTATTCCCGCGGTTATCCATATAGGGAGAAAGACGAAAAGCAGAGCCGACAGCGCGAGTCCAAGCAGCAGAGAAACCACCATAACCGCGTCGGTAAGCTTGATATGCATTTTTTCGGACAGCCACCTCTCGAATTTAGAGGGCTCTTCCTCCTCTTCCTCAAGTCCAAGCGCCTCGGCAGACGCGCCGAGAGTCTTAAAGCTCATCGTCAGCGACTCAACGAAGCTGACCACACCGCGTACCAGCGGAAGACCGAATAAACTGTTCTTATCCTTGGCAGAGGTAAAGCTGTCGTCTGTCACGATGAGAGATCCGTCGCTCTTGCGGCAGGTCGTCACCATACGGTTGCCCGCCTTCATCATAACGCCCTCAAGGACCGCCTGACCGCCAACCTTGCCAAGCCTGTCGGAGAAGGGACAGGAGTTGTTTTTATCTTTTTTGCTCATAAATATTCCTTTCATCAGCGCCGCCCGGAGAAAAATCTCAAAACCGCGCACTTTCGCATATTAATTGATTATATCATTATAACATATAAAAACAGAAAAATAAATAGATTTTTTAAAAATTAACAAAATTTGTTGGCCACACCTTTGCCCGAAGGGCATTTTGTCCGTAAGAATGAAAGATATTTGTTGGTAGTAAAAGGTTGAATTATCTTTGGTTGGATTATCTTGGGTTGAATTAACTTGAGTTAGGTTATATTAGCTTGGGTTTAGTTATCTTGGGGTGCAAAAAAATTCTCGGAAGCCTTGAAATATCTACCACCCTTGTGCATCAGGAGTGTTCCAAGCCTGTCTTTATACCGTCCCTCGTTGTATTTATCCAGTCGTATCTTGTTGTGAATAAGCCAATCGGAAATAAGCAGCAGATCTCCGTCGATAGCTATAACCAGTCCCGTATCAATCAAAGGCTGTAGGTGCGGCTGTCTTATACGAAGATATCGCAGAAGACTTTTCCACTTATCCACAATTCCATCATCATCAGCATTCATAACCAGATGCAGATACAACGCCTGTGACGATGGGCTTAACGTACAGAACACATCGCTTTCAATAATACTTGTTGCCAACATTCTCCTCTTTGCCATTTTGCTCTCCTTTCCTTTTCGCTGTAAGCTTACAAGCCTATTGTAGCAGAAATTTCTGCGCTTGTAAGTATACCACCCCTCCAAATATTGAGGTATATAGAGAGGTGAAATTTGTGCAGAATATACAAAAAATCGCCACTTTTTCCTCGCTGACGGCGAAATGGTGTCACTAATTGACATTTGTTTATTAACTTTTTCAGATTTCGGATTTGGTGATTTGGGATTTGTATATTAAATTTTCTTTAATTTTGGCTTTTGTTATTTACAGGTGGCGTATTTATGTGATAAAATATAGAAAAAGACCTACAAAACGGGAGATAATTACTATGAAAAAGATAATTCTCGCTTTGGTGCTCCTTATTGCCTCCCTTGCCCTTTTCGGCTGTGTTGAAGGTGGCTCGGGCGATAAGGATAACGATGGATATTCAAAGGGACTGCGCTATCGGTCAAACGGTGACGGAACCTGCTACCTGGTGGACGAGGGCGTCTTTACGGGCAGCGAGCTTGTGATTCCCGAGACCTCGCCCGATGGGGACAGAGTTGTGGGTATTGATGATGCCGCCTTTGCAAACTCCTATCTCGTCAGTGCGGTTATCCCCGACAGCGTAAAGTACATCGGTGTGAGAGCCTTTGAGCGCAGCCGTCTTGTAAGCCTTACCCTCGGTGACGGAATTGAGAGCATCGGCAACCGCGCCTTCATGGGCTGTCATCTGACGAGCGTGGATTTCGGAGAGGGAGCTATGGCTATCGGCAACGAGGCGTTCAGAGGCTGTGAAAATCTGACCGAGCTTACCCTCTCGCCAAACACCCTGTCGATTGGCGACGGCTCGTTTTACAGAATGGAAAAGCTTGCGCGGGTGAATATTCCCGCCTCGGTGACCGTCATCGGTGAGGAGGCTTTTTATAACTGTCATAAGCTTGCCGCTATTGATTTTGAGCAGGGCGACTCGCCCCTCTCCATCGGTAATAGCGCCTTCTACGGCGTGTGCGGCATCACCGAGCTTGTCCTGCCCGACAGACTGACAGATATAGGCGCAAATGCCTTTAACAACTGTGATAATCTGAAAAAGGTGAACTTCCCCGAGGGCCTTCGCTCTATCGGTGAATACGCCTTTATGTTATGCAAAAAGCTGGAGGAGATAAATCTGCCCGACGGACTCTCCGACCTGGGCATCGGCGTGTTCTATTATTGCGAGGGTGTCACCTCCGTCCGTCTGCCCGCAGATATGACGCATTTGCCCGATAGATTTTTGTTTCAGTGCCGCAGGCTTACCGAGATAGACCTGCCCGACGGACTTGTAGAAATCGGCGACGGGGCTATCAGCTGCTGCGTGAAGATTACCGAAATTGATATACCCGCGGGTGTGACGCGCATAGGCGACGAGGCGTTTCTCGGTCTGGCTATAACGAGCATCACCATTCCCGACGGCGTTCTGGAGATGGGCAACGGAATGCTCGCCTCCTGTAAGAAGCTGACGACAATAGATTGGCCCGACACCGTCACAAAAATCCCCGACAGATTCTTTGAGGATTGCGAGGCGCTGCGCAGAATTGAGATACCCGAGGGCGTCGTTCATATAGGTGACAGGGCGTTCTGGTCATGTCAGTATCTTGATGCGGTGGATCTGCCCGACAGCCTTGAGGGCATCGGCTACGGCGCATTCGACTACTGCACTATGCTTTACAAATTCACTCTGCCCGAGGGGCTCAGGGTAATCGGCAGCAACGCCTTCGCACACTGCGTCAGCATCAAATATATCACTCTGCCCGAGGGGCTGACCGAGATAGGCGAATTCGCCTTTACTGATTGCTGGCGGCTGGATTCCATCAGCATAGGCGAGGGCGTCACCCTCCTGTCAAGAGAGACGTTCAGCGGCTGCAAGGCTCTTGAGTCTGTGACTCTGCCCGGTGGGCTTACCAGAATAGAGATGTCTGCCTTTGAGGGCTGCTCATCACTTACCGAAATTATTATTCCCGACTCGGTGACGAGGATAGACGAATCCGCCTTTGCCCATTGCGCCTCTCTGACGAGGGCAAGGCTTGGCAGCGGCGTCACCCTACTTGGCAACCGGGCGTTCCTGGGCTGCACCGCGCTCACCGAGCTGTATTTGCCTCTCGCGCTTACGAGGGTAGAGGACTATTGCTTCCCCGCGGACGTTATGACTATATCGAAGCTCTATTACGGTGGAAGTGAGAGCGATTTTGCCGCCATCACCGTAGGAGGTGGCAACGGCGCGCTGACGGGCGCCGAGATAATCTATAATTATTGTGAGTAAACTATATTGTGAGTAAACTATGAAGAACATTATAAGCTTGTTGCTTTTATCTGCTATCCTTCTCTCCCTCTCGTCCTGCGCCGACGGGGAGGAGTACACCGAGGGGCTTTCCGCTATGAAAATCGAGGACGGCGAGTGCGTGGTAAGCGTAGGCTCTGCCAAGGGCCTGGAGGAGATAATTATACCGAAAAAGATTGATGGCAGCCGCGTGGTCGCCCTTGATAAGCGGGGCTTTGCCTTCCTTGATACCCTTAAATCCGTGTCTGTACCCGAGGGTGTGTATTTTATAGGCGACGAGGCGTTTTTATTTTGCTACGCTCTTGAGAGCGTGGCTCTGCCCGATGGCATTACCCATATTGGTGAGAGGGCCTTTGAGTCCTGTAATAAGCTTCGCACGCTGAAGTTGTCCCGCGGCCTTGAGAGGATAGAGCAGAAGACCTTTTACCATTGCTACGCTCTCTCGGAGGTCAGCCTGCCCGACGGACTTGTATATATCGGCAGGAGCGCCTTTGGCGGCTGCTCCTCGCTTACCGAAATTGTGATTCCCCACAGCGTTAAGCTGATCGACGAGTACGCCTTCGCGGGTACGGCAATCACCGAGATATATATTCCCGAGGGAACCAGACTTCTGCGCTACGTTTTCAACGGCTGCGACGATCTAAAAAGGATTACTTACGGCGGCACGCAGGAGCAGTGGGAGGCTATGATGCGGGATAATGAATATGGCTACGAGGATACGAGCTACGAGGACGTGGAGATTATTTTTGAAAGGTAAGATATTTTGACCGTTCCGCTTGACAGCATCGGGCTCTTTGTGATAAAATAAAAAAGATAAAACATTTTCACGGAGTAAGACAATGATAAAGATTTCCAACGTTGTTGTAATGAATTTTGATAACGCCATCAGAGGCGCGAGAAACCCGATGAACAGCTGGGCGCGTATGGACTCCTACTATGACGAGGAGGGCAATTTCGTCCTGGGTGACAATGACCTTGGCCTTGCATCAAGACTTGCCAAGGCGGGCAGCGACCACAGAAAGTTTTTAAGGCAGGTTATCGTGTCGCTCGACATCTGCGCTCCTCTCTATTGGTGGAAGGAGTTTGATACCTATAAGGTCGGCACGGTTGCCAACTCCTGCTCGACTATGCATAAGATTCAGGCAAAGGAGTTCACACGCTCTGACTTTTCCTGCGAGAAGATGAGCGATGGCGCGCTGAGCGTGCTTGACTCGGTTATTTCCTTTATGGAGAAGGAGAGGGTTGCCTTTATCGAGACCAAGGACAAGGCGCACTGGCACAATATGATCCAGCTTCTGCCCACCTCCTACAACCAGCTCCGCACCGTCACCCTCAACTATGAGGTGCTTATAAACATTTATCGCGCCCGCCGCTACCACAAGCTTGACGAGTGGAAGCTGCTTTGCGCCGAGATCGAGAGGCTTCCTTACGCAAAGGAGCTTATTATGCTGAGAGAGATTGACGATGAGTAATATTTTCGACCTGTTTAAAAAGATAGAGCAGAGCTCGGCGAGCACAGCTCCCGTCAGCTTCATTATCGTGGGACTTGGCAATATCGGCAAGCAGTACGAGCTGACAAGGCATAACGCGGGCTTTCTCGCCATAGACTATATTGCCGAAAAATTCGGCGCAAGGATCGACCGCCTGAAATTCCACGCCACCGTGGGCGAGGCAAATATCGGCGGCGCGCGTGTTCTGCTGATGAAGCCAACCACCCTGATGAACAACTCTGGCGTGGCGGTAGGCGAGGCGGCTGCATTCTATAAGATTCCGCCCGAGCGGGTGCTGGTGCTACACGATGAGATATCCTTTGACGCGGGCATCATCCGCATAAGACGAAAGGGAAGTGCCGGCGGCCACAACGGACTGAAGTCCATAATTGCCCACCTGCCGGGCGACACCTTCCCGAGAATTAAGATCGGCATCGGAAAGAAGCCGAATCCCGAATACGACCTCGCCGACTGGGTGCTTGGCAAAATGCCCGAGAGCGATATTAAGGCGCTGAAGGCGAGATTTGACGATATTGCCTGCGCGGCAGAGATGATCGTTTCGGGAAAGATTGACGACGCAATGGCAAAATACTCGAAATAAGGGGTTAGATTTGTCTAAAACCGTCGTTTGCTGGACTCTCGACGTAGATCACTACGCCTTCGGTCACAAACAACGCTTTTAGCCTAAATCTACCTCCCTTATTGGAACTTGATAATATAAATTCAAAATTTCAACCCCCGCCTCACGTAAAAGTGAGGCTATAGGTGTCTATATGCAAAAAATCACGAAATTAATAAGAGCCGACAGAATAGCCTTCCCTATTGGGGAAGGGGGACCACGCAGTGGTGGATGAGGTGTCCAAATGCAAAAAATAACCAAGCTTATAAGAAGTGACAGCGAGTTTTCCGCCTTTCTTAGCTGTCTTGCCGAGGCCTACTCCGCAGAGGAGAGCCTGCCCATAGCGGTGAACGGTCTGACGGGTGGCGCAGAGTCCGCCTTTCTTGCCGAGGCGGTGCGGGAGGCGGTGGATATTTCCGATTCCCCCGTGCTTGTCCTCGTAGAGAGCGAGAGCGAGCGGGCAAGAGTGACCGAGGCTTTATGCGCCGCAGGACTGAATGCCCTCGGCTACAAGCGGCGAGACCTTGTGTTCCATAATATCAGAGCCTCCCACGACGTTGACCGTGAGAGGCTTTCGGTGCTTTCTTCCGTCCTGTCGGGGAACTGCGACGCCGTGGTTTCCACACCCTCTGCCGCCGCAACCTTTACAATACCTGCCGATATGCTGTCCGAGCTGTCGGTTGATATACGCGTTGGAGATATTCTCTCGCCCGAGGACCTGTCCGATCGGCTCGTCACAATGGGCTTTGCCAGGGTGGAAACGGTGGAGAGCCGCGGTCAGTTCTCCCGCAGGGGCGGCATCGTGGACTTCTTCGGCGGCGAGAGCGAAAGCCCCGTCCGTATCGAGTTCTTCGGTGACGAGATAGACCGTCTGTCCTACTTTGATCCCCTAACCCAGCGCACCACAGCCGTCTGCGAGAGCGTCAGCCTGCTGCCCGCCGCCGAGGTTATGGTCAGCCCCGCCGCAAGAGGACGTATGCTCGCCTCGGTAAACCGCCTGCTTGACAGGGTTAAGGACGAAAACGCCAAGGCAAAGCTCCTGCGCGAGAGGGCGATCCTTGAGGGTGACGGCAGTGTGGACTTTCGCGACAAATACCTGCCCTTGATCTACGAGAGCGAGAGCACCCTATTCTCCTATCTTGAAAATAACGGTAAATATATTACCATAATTCTCGGCACGTCGGGTTGTGCCGAGGAGCTGAAAAAATATGCAAATATCATTGAAAATGACAAGCAGACTTTACAAAAAGAGGGGATTTTAGAGGAAAAATACTCAAAATTCCATCTCTCACCCGAGGAATATCAGAGCAAAATTTCCTACCATACCTACAATCTTGCCGTCCATTTAAACAGCTTTTCGGGTGGCGTAGGCTCTATGCGCCTGTCTGGACTTTTCGGCTTCCGCGCCCGCAGATGCGTAAGGTACGGCGGCAACTTTAATATGCTCCTTGAGGATATGGTCGGACTTCGCCGCTCGATGTACAGAATTCTGCTTCTCACCGACAATTCGGTGGGTACGACCTCGCTTATCTCCGCTCTTGCGGAAGCGGATATTGCGGCTTCAAGGCTGCCCGAGGGCGACTTTGACCTTGCCACCGCCGAGGGCGGCAGAATCTTCGTCACCGAGGCGCGCCACGAGGGCTTTGATCTGATAAATCCCCGCATCGCCGTGCTTTCTATGGCAGACGAGGGGGGCAGGGCAGCTATGGCGCACCGCCGCCGTCAGCGTATTCTTCGTAAATCGGGTGGCGCGGGCAAGCGGCTGATGAGCCACGCCGACCTTACGGTAGGCGACTACGTGGTTCATGCAAACTACGGTATCGGTCTGTTTGAGGGCATTGAAACGGTCACCGCCCTCGGTGTGACGAAGGATTACATTACCATAAGATACGCGGGTACGGATAAGCTCTTCGTACCCTGCGACCGCCTTGAAATGATAGGCAAATATATCGGCGAGCGGGATAAGGACGGAGCCGTAAAGCTGTCCAAAATGGGCGGTGGAGATTGGCAGCGCACCAAATCGCGTGCAAAGGCGGCGGCAAAGGATATTGCCAAGGGCTTAATTGCGCTCTATGCCGAGCGTCAGCGCCGCCCGGGCTTCGCCTTCCCCGAGGACTGCGACCTGGAGCTGCAGTTCGCCGACTCCTTTGAGTATGAGGAGACCGAGTCGCAATCTGTGGCTATCGCCGAGATCAAGGCTGATATGATGAAGCCCGTGCCGATGAACCGTCTGCTTTGCGGTGACGTGGGTTTCGGCAAGACCGAGGTGGCGCTCCGCGCCGCCTTCAAGGCAATAATGGGTGGCAAGCAGGTGGCATTCCTCGTTCCCACCACCATTTTAGCAATGCAGCACTACCAGACCGCCATCTCCCGTATGCGCGGTCTGCCCGTCAGCGTGGAAATGCTCACCAGATTTAAGAAGCCGCGGGAGCAGGCAGAGATCATCCGCAAGGTAAAGCGAGGGGAAACCGACATCCTTATCGGCACCCATAAGCTGCTCTCGAAGAACATAGAGTTCCGCGACCTCGGCCTGCTTATAGTGGACGAGGAGCAGCGCTTCGGTGTATCGCAGAAGGAAAAACTCAAGGAAATGTCAACCAATGTTGACGTTTTGACACTTACTGCCACCCCAATACCGAGAACTCTCAATATGGCGATGAACGGCATCAGCGATATTTCTATCCTTGACGAAGCGCCCGAGGATCGCCGCCCCGTACAGACCTACGTGCTGGAGCACGACGACGGCATAATCTACGACGCCATTCGCCGCGAGCTGTCCCGTGGCGGTCAGGTGCTGTACCTTTATAACAAAATTGAGTCCATCGACCTGGTTGCCGATAGGCTTCAGACCGATATGCCCGACGCGCGCGTGGCGGTTGCCCACGGACAGATGGATAAAGATGAGCTGGAGGACATCTGGCGTATGCTGGTGGCGGGGGATATTGACATCCTCGTCTGCACCACCATAGTGGAAACCGGCATCGACCTCCCCGGCGCGAACACGCTTATCATAGAGAATGCCGACCGCTTCGGCCTCTCCCAGCTGCATCAGATCCGCGGCAGAGTCGGTCGCTCGGAGCGACAGGCATACGCCTACTTCACCTATCGTCCCGGCAAAGCGCTCTCGGAGATCGCCGAGAAGCGACTTTCGGCAATCAAGGAATACGCCGAGTTTGGCGCAGGCTTTAAGATCGCCCTCTGCGACCTTGAGATACGCGGCGCGGGAAATCTCCTCGGCGCCCAGCAGCACGGCTATATCGACAGCGTGGGCTACGACCTGTACGTAAAGCTGCTGAACGAGGCAGTCCTTGAGGAGCGTGGCGAAACGAAGGCACCTCGTCCCGAGGCGCAGATAGATATGCAGATCTCCGCCCACATTCCCGAGGGCTTTATCTCCTCCCAGGCGGGCAGAATGGAGCTGTATAAAAAGATCTCGCTTATCACCTGTCCCGAGGACGCGTCGGATATTCTTGACGAAATTCTCGACCGCTACGGCGAGCCGCCGAGGCAGGTAGAGCGTCTGCTTGAGGTCGCCACGATGAAGGCGGTCTGCGAGGAGGTGGGCTTTACCAAGGTGGAGCTGCGCGGCGATACCCTGAGCATCCTTACGGGCAAGCCCGATCTCGGACTTTGGTCAGAGCTGTTCTCGAAGTACCGCGGCATGCGCTTTGCCCCCACGGGCGACCGCGTGGTCTATAAATTCCGCGACGCCGAGCCCTCAAAGATCGGCAAGGAGATACTCATTGATTACTATAAGCATTATAAAAAGCTGTGATTTTCGTGCAAAAAAAACCTCCCGGACGGGAGGTTTTTTTGTTTTCTATTAATTTTGCATTTTGCATTTTGCATTTACTTCGCCGCTGCTTTTTCCGCCTTCTTGATCTTATAGATCTCCTCGGCGGCAAGGCGGGTTTTGGCAACTACGTCGCCAACGCCCTTGGGGAAGCAGTAGTACATATAGTCTGCGTTTCCTATGTTGATAATATCGCCAAGCTCGTACCAGAAGTAGTCGGCGTAAAGGGTGTGTGACACAAGCGGCTTTCTCTCAAAGTGAAGCTGACCGTCGCAGCCGTCAAGGATAAATCCGCGGTCTACGTCGTGGGTAAGATGTCCCGAGCCGATGCGGTATAGCTTCTTCGTATCCCTGGTCATAAGGATGTCCACGTCACAGTCAAGGCTGTACTCGCCGCGCAGGATCTCCTCGCGCACGCACTGTCTTTCCCACTTGTACCAGTCGGGAATGTGGGCGATCTCGGTGTTGCCGTCCCTTGCAACCATCTGTCCGTAAACGTCCATCTCCCAGACCTTGCCGCAGGCGTTGCAGGTGAGGGTAGTGCCCTCGCCAACCATCTTGCCCTCTGCCATGCAGTGAGGACACTTGTAAAGCACGCGGTTAAGTCCCTCGGCTCTGTCGGGCTGATCGTAAACCAGCTTGTTTTCCTTCTGCCACTTGAAGTGGTCAAAGCTGAACTGCTCGTTAACCACCGCGTTGATCTCGTCCACGCTCATTCGCTCAATATCCTCGGGGGAGAGCAGGTATGTCATGGTGGCAGACACCTTGTTGTGTCTTACGTGCAGGTTGTTGTAGAGGGGCGTATGGTGGAAGGCACCCTCGGTCTTTACCATAACTACGGGCACCTTGAGAAGCTTGATAAGTCCGCCGGTGCAGTCACCGATCTCGGTTGCCGTTCCGTCAAAGGAATAGCTTGCCTCGGGGTAAAGCACCACCGAGCTTTTATGCTTCTTTACGGCGTGCATCATACTTCTGACAAGAGTGGGATCGGGGGTATATTTATTCGTTGGTATGCAGCCGATCTGGCGAAGCAGCCAGTCCATACCGATAAATGCGTCGGAGGTGGTGACGATATTGAAGGGACGGGGGTAGAGAATGGAAACCACGATCTCCATATCAATAAATCCCGAGTGGTTCATAAGGATAAGGGCAGGCTCCTTTTTGCCAAGTTTCTCCATACCCACCTTTTTGCACTTGAATCCCGTCTTGATCATAGAGGGCAGCGACACAAGCTTCAGCAGCGTGCGCCAGAAGATGTTGGGCTTCTTGGGCTTTTCGTGCTTGGGCTTTGGCATTGCCATAATTTCAGCGTAGGTCTTGTTCTCGGTGACAGTTATTTTCATAAAAATGTCCTCGTTCTTTTTTGTAGGTTATAAAAACGCGTGGATAGCCAACAGCAACCCAAATCGAACACGCCTAAAGCCATATAAATTGGTGCTTTTCGCAAAATTCTCGCTTGCAAAGTCCACACTTTGCTTCACTCAAATTCCGCAAAAATCATCAAATTTCTATTGTCTTTAGGTCTGTA